>CADCTH010000276.1 GCA_902805495.1 uncultured Actinomycetospora sp. | reverse complement strand
GCGAGCGTCGCCTGGCTGGACTCGAGGTAGGCGAAGAGCTGGTTGCCGACCTCGGTGAACTGCTCGTTGTTGAGCTGGAGCGGGCCGGTGCGCAGCCACTGCTGGATGCCGGCGACGCTGGCGAGCAGCTGGGATGACAGCTCCGGCAGGCCGGACACGAAGGCCAGGCCGACGCCGTAGAACACGCCGCCGACGATCCCGACCCCGGTGATGATGACGATCGCGGTGGCGATGCCGTGGGGCAGCCACCGGAAGCGCGAGAGGGCGTGCGCGGACGGGGCGAGCAGCGACGCCGCGATCAGCGCGAGGACGACGGGCACCACCACGGCGCCGAGCAGGCCCAGCACGTAGATGACCACCAGCACGGCCGCGCCCAGGAGCAGCAGGCGCCACGCGAGGGCGGTGGCGATCTCGAGGGCGGGCGGCACCTGCCAGCGCTTGGGGCCGTCGAGGAGCACCGCGCCGCCCGTCCCGGACGCGGCGGCGTCGTCGCCGCCGTCCGCGGAGTCGTCGAGCAACCTGGGCTGGCTCACCCGCGAACCGTAGCCCGCGGGTCCGACGGCGGTGATGCGGAGCGCCGAGTTGGCGCTGGATCGGTGCAGAGGAGGGATACGATGAGGGTCGTGAGCCGTCGAGCCAAGATCGTCTGCACGCTGGGGCCGGCGACGTCGTCGCCCGAGGCCATCCGCGACCTCGTCCGTGCCGGCATGGACGTCGCCCGCCTGAACTTCAGCCACGGCACCCACGCCGAGCACGAGCGGGTCTACCGCCTGGTGCGCGAGGCGGCCGACAGCGAGGGCCGCGCCGTGGGCATCCTCGCCGACCTCCAGGGCCCGAAGATCCGTCTGGGCAAGTTCGCCGACGGCCCGCAGACGTGGGCCACGGGCGAGACCGTGCGGATCACCACCGAGGACGTCGAGGGCACGCACGACCGGGTGTCCACCACCTACGCCGGCCTCGCCGACGACGCCCGCGCGGGCGAATCGCTGCTGGTCGACGACGGCGACGTCGCGCTCGAGGTCACCGAGGTCGAGGGCCGCGACGTCGTCTGCCGCGTCGTCGAGGGCGGGCGCGTGTCCGACAACAAGGGCATCTCGCTGCCCCACACCGCGGTGTCGGTGCCCGCGATGAGCGACAAGGACGAGGCCGACCTGCGCTTCGCCCTCGGGCTGCGCGTCGACGTCGTCGCGCTGTCGTTCGTGCGCTCGCCGGCCGACGCCGAGCTGGTCCACAAGATCATGGACGAGTACGGCGCCCGGCTCCCGGTGATCGCGAAGCTGGAGAAGCCCGAGGCCGTCGACGCGCTCGAGGCGATCGTCCTGGCGTTCGACGCGATCATGGTCGCGCGCGGCGACCTCGGCGTGGAGCTGGCGCTCGAGGACGTGCCGTTGGTGCAGAAGCGCGCGGTGCAGATCGCGCGCGAGAACGCCAAGCCGGTGGTCGTCGCGACGCAGATGCTCGAGTCGATGATCCACAACTTCCGGCCGACGCGGGCCGAGGCCTCCGACGTCGCCAACGCGGTGCTCGACGGCGCCGACGCCGTGATGCTCTCGGGCGAGACGAGCGTCGGCTCCTACCCGATCGAGACGGTGCAGACGATGGCGCGCATCGTCGCCGCGGTCGAGGTCGGGCCGGCCTCGGTGCCGCCGATCCAGCACGTGCCGCGCACGCAGCGCGGGGTGGTCACCACCGCGGCGCGCGACATCGGCGAGCGGCTCAACGCCCGCGCGCTGGTGGCGTTCACGCGCACCGGCGACACCGTGCGCCGCCTCGCGCGCCTGCACACGCGGCTGCCGGTGCTGGCGTTCACGCCGATCCCCGAGGTGCGCAGCCAGCTCGCGCTGACCTGGGGCGTCGAGACCTTCCTCGTGCCGTGGGCCGAGACCACCGACGCGATGATCCGCCAGGTCGACGCGTCGCTGCTGGAGATCGGGCGCTTCGCGGCGGGCGAGCTGGTGGTCATCGTCTCGGGCTCGCCGCCCGGGCAGGTGGGCAAGACGAACCTGCTGCGTGTCCACAAGATCGGCGAAGACAGCCGATGATCGGGGACGTGCCCACCACGTCTCACCGTTTCGACGCCCTCACCGCCGACCACATGCGGGCCGGCGGGAGCTGGAAGTGGTCGACGCCGGGCGAGTCACGGGGGCGTGGGTTGATCGGCGCGTTCGTGGCCGAGATGGACTACCCCGTGGCCGACGCGGTGGCCGACGCGGTGCGGGCCACGGCCGACGGGTCCCGCTTGGGCTACCTGCCCGACGGATGGGTGGCCGACATGGCCGCGGCGTGCGCGGAGTTCTGGGGCGAGCGCCTCGGGTGGGCGCCCGACCCCGCGCGCGTCCGCCCCGTGCCCGACGTCCTCACCGCGTTCACCGCGACCGTCCGGCACTTCAGCCGCCCGGGCAGCGCGATCGTGCTGCCGACCCCGGCGTACATGCCGTTCCTGACGGTGCCGGGGATGGTCGACCGCGAGCTGGTGCAGGTCCCGATGGCCCGCTCCGGGGGAACGTTCGTGCTCGACCTCGACGCCATCGACCGGGCGTTCGCCGCCGGGGCCGGGCTGCTCGTGCTCACGAACCCGCACAACCCGACGGGCCGCGTGTTCGACGGGTCCGAGCTCGCGGCGGTCACCGAGGTCGTCGAGCGCCACGGCGCGCGGGTGTTCAGCGATGAGATCCACGCCCCGCTGACGTTCGGTGGCGCGCGGCACCGGCCCTACGCGGCGACCTCGGACGCGGCCGCGGAGCACACGGTGACCGCGACCTCGGCGTCCAAGGCCTGGAACACCCCGGGGCTCAAGTGCGGGCAGGTGATCCTGTCGAACGACGCCGACGCCGCGCACTGGGAGGCCACCGGCTACCTCGCCGAGCACGGGACCGCGACCCCCGGGGTGCTGGCCACGACCGCGGCCTACCGCGACGCCCGGGGCTGGCTCGACGAGGTGCTCGCCTACCTCGAGGGCAACCGCGCCCTGCTGGCCGAGGCGGACCTGCCCGGGGTCGACGTCACCGTCCCGGACGGCACGTACCTGGCGTGGCTGGACGCCCGCGGGCTGGAGCTGGGCGAGCCCCCGTCGGCGTTCTTCGTCCGCGAGGCCGGCGTGGTGATGACCGACGGTGCCGCGTGCGGCGAGGCCGGGCGCGGGGGCATGCGCCTCAACCTCGCCATGGCCCGCCCCGTCCTCGCGGAGGCCCTCGACCGCATCAGCGCGGCCGTGTCCTAGCCGCGGCGCTGCGGGGGCGCGATCAGGTAGTTGTGGACCTCGGACATCGCGACCTCGGGGCGGGCGATCCCGAGGTGCTCGAGGACCGGCGCGAGCCGTCCGCCGACGAACCGGTCGAACGCCTCGACCGACTCCCACACGTCGACGCCACGGAACCCGTCGTCGGTCGGGACCGTGTAGTGGAACAGGCAGCCGGGCTCGGAGTCGCCGCCGCGCCGGAACTCGAGGCGCCGGAGCAGGTCGTCGTACTCGGCCAGCGTGACCCCGTGGAAGGTGGTCTCCACCGCGATCGCCATCGTGGGTCCCCCGTCTCCCGTGAGCGGATTTCGGGCCTATGGCCCCCAGGATCGCTCACGAGGGCCACGGGAGGAACTCGTCGTCCGGGAGGCCGGAGGCGAGGAGCGAGGCGAGGTGGTCGCCGCGACGGTCGGTGAGCTGGTCGATCTGGGTGCGGCAGGAGAAGCCGTCGGCCACCACCGCCGTCTCCGCGCCGGCCGCCCGCACGCGGGGGAGCAGCACCTGCTCGCCGCAGGCCACGGACACCTCGTAGTGCCCCTGCTCGAACCCGAAGTTGCCGGCGAGCCCGCAGCAGCCGGAGTCGAGCACCTCGACCTCGGCGCCGGCGGCACGCAGCACGGCGGTCTCCGCGCCGTAGCCGCCGGTCGCGTGCTGGTGGCAGTGCTGCTGGACGATCACGTCCCGGCCCGCCAGCCCCGGCGGGGCCCAGTCCGGGGCGCGCTCGGCCAGCAGGCCGCCCAGCGTGGTCGTCGCGGCGGCGATCGCGTCGGCCCGCGGACCGGGCAGGAGGTTCACCGCGTCGTCGGTGAACACCGCGGTGCAGCTGGGCTCGAGGCCGACGATCGGCATCCCGTCGCCGACGGCCGGCGCCAGCGCGTCGAGGGTGCGGCCCAGCACCCGCTTCGCGACGTCGAGCTGGCCCGTGGTCACCCAGGTCAGCCCGCAGCAGAGCTCCTGCTCCGGGAGGCGCACCGTGAACCCCGCCGCCTCGAGCACCCGCACGGCGTCGGCGCCGGCGCGCGGGTGGAGGAACTCGGTGAACGTGTCGGGCCAGAGCAGCACCTCGCCGCGCTCACCCGTGCCCCGCGGCTCCCGTGCGCGGAACCAGTGCGAGAACCGCGGCGTCGCGAACGTCGGGATCGTGCGGCGCGCGTCGATGCCGCCGGCGCGCTTGAGCAGCCCCGAGAACCGGGACGACGTGAGCCGGTTGACCAGCGGCGCGAGGGGTGACGCGACGCGGGCGAGGGCCGGCAGCCAGCCCATCGAGAGGTGCGAGCGGGGGCGGCGGTGCTGCCTGCCCTCGTAGTGGTGGTGCAGGAACTCGGCCTTGTACGTCGCCATGTCGACGTTGACCGGGCAGTCGGACAGGCAGCCCTTGCACGCCAGGCACAGGTCGAGGGCGTCGCGGACCTCCGTCGAGCGCCAGCCGTCGCGGATCGGCGAGTCCTCGTGCCCGCGCAGCATCTCCCACAGCAGCCGCGCCCGGCCCCGCGTCGAGTGGTGCTCCTCGCCGGTGACGCGGTACGAGGGGCACATGACGTCGCCGTCGGTGCGCCGGCAGCGCCCGACCCCGATGCAGCGCTCGATCGCCCGGGTGAACCGCCCGTCGTCGGAGGGGTAGGCGAACGCGGGCGCCGGGTCGGCGGGAGCGTAGTCGGCGCCGACGTGCAGGTGCTCGTCGAGGCGGTAGGGATGCACGATCTTGCCGGGGTTCATCCGGTTCCGCGGGTCGAACAGCGCCTTCACCGACTCGAACGCGCCCACCAGCTCCGGGCCGTACATCCGCACCAGCAGCTCGCCGCGCGACTGCCCGTCGCCGTGCTCGCCCGACAGCGACCCGCCGTAGGCCACGCACAGGTCCGCGGAGCGCTCCATGAACGACCGGTAGGCCGCGATGCCGGCGACCGAGCCCAGGTCGAACGGGATGCGCGTGTGGATGCATCCGTGGCCGAAGTGCCCGTAGATCGCGGTGCCCCCGGTGAAGCCGTACTCCTCGAGCAGCGCCACCCACTCCGCGAGGTAGTCGCCGAGCCGGTCGGTCGGCAGCGCCGCGTCCTCCCAGCCCTCGTAGTTGTCCTGGCCGGTGCGCGGGTCGCGGGCCGAGACGGCGAGCGCGGACTCGCGGATGCCGAACAGCTCGGCCTGCTCGGTGCGGTCGGTGACGGTGAGGATCGAGCAGGTCCCGTCCAGCTCCGCGGCGAGGGCCCGCGCGCGCTCCGCGACCCGCTCGGGGTCGTCGTCGCGGATCTGCACCATGAGCCAGCTGTGGCCCTCGGGCATCGCGGCCATCGCCCGCTGGTGCACGCCCTTGGCGCGCTCGAACTCGACGATGACGCGGTCGATCGACTCCAGGAAGTGCGGGGCGTGCGGGAGGATCGCCGGCACGCAGCGCGCGGCGGCCACGACGTCGTCGAACCCCAGCACCACCAGCGCGGTCTCGGCGGCCTCGGTGACGAGGTCGAGCTCGGCGTGCAGCACCGTCACCAGCGTCGACTCCGAGCCCACCAGCGCGCGGGCGAGGTCGAAGCCGGATCCCGGCACGAGGTCGTCGAGGTTGTAGCCCGAGACGCGCCGGGGGATGTCGGGGAAGCGCTCGGCCACCAGCGCGGCGTGGTCGGCGGCGATCGCCCGCAGCCCCCGGTAGATCTCGGCGCGGCGCCCGCCCGCGGCCTGGATCGCCGCGTACTCGTCCTCGGACGTCGGCCCGACCCACATCCGCAGGCCGTCGTAGGTGAGCACCTCGAGGCGCCGGACGTTGTCGGCGACCTTGCCGAACACCTGCGCGGTCGAGCCGCACGAGTTGTTGCCGATCATCCCGCCGAGCGTGCAGCTGACGTGCGTCGCGGGCTTCGGGCCGTAGATGAGGCGTCCGGGCAGGGCGGCGTTGAGGTCGTCGAGCTTGATGCCGGGCTCGACGACGCAGGTCCGCGCGTCCTCGTCGACCGACACGATCCGCGTGCAGTACTTCGACCAGTCGATCACCACGGCGGCGTTGCAGCACTGCCCGGCGAGGCTCGTGCCGCCGCCGCGCGAGAGCACCGGGACGTCGTGCTGGCGGCACACCGCGAGCGCCTCGACGCCGGCGTCGATCGTGCGCGGGACGACGACGCCGATGGGCACCTGGCGGTAGTTCGACGCGTCGACGGCGTAGGCGGCGCGCGAGCCGGCGTCGAAGCGGACCTCGCCGTCGACCCGGTCGGCCAGCGCGCGGGCGAGGGCGTCCTCGGGGCGCTGCGGGTGCGGGGCACGCGCGCGGGGGACGGGCAGGTCGACGGTGGCCACCGCCCGACCCTTGGCCACCGGCGGGTGCACCGCAACCCCGTCCCCCGTGAGCACTTTCCGCCCTCATAGGGGCGGAAAGTGCTCACGTGACTGCGGGAGACTGGCGACGTGGACGCCGGACTGCTCGACGACGCCGCGGTCGGCGCGCTGCTGACCCGGGTCCGGCGCGTCGCGGTGCTCGGCGTGTCCGACCGCTTCAACCGCCCCAGCTTCCGCCTCGCCGCCTACCTGCTCGACCGCACGGCCTGGACCGTCGACCTCGTGAACCCGCACGTCGTGGAGACGCTCGGCCGACTCTGCGCCCCGCTGCTCGCCGACGTGCCGGCCCCCGACGTCGTCGTCGTGTTCCGGGCGCCGACGGCGTGGGACGCGGTGGTCGACGAGGTCGCGGGGGTGGGGGGCGGGGCGGTGTGGCTGCCGTCCGGGGTCGCCGACGCCGCCACGACCGACCGCGCCGTGGCCCGCGGCCGCGACCTCGGGCTGGTGGTCGTCGCCGACCGTGACCTGCGCGCCGAGCACCGGAGGTGGTGTGGATGAGCTCCGCCGTCACCCGCGAGCCCGACCGTCTCGAGATCCGCGCGCCGCAGACCGCCGCGGTGGTCGCGCTGGGCACCGGCCTGATCGGCATGGCCGCCGGGGTCTGGCTGCTGCTCTCGGGCGGCACGGCGAGCCTGGTCCTCGGCGGCGTGCTCGCCGTGTTCTTCGGCGTCGGCGTGGTCCGGGCGGTGCTGCGCCTGGTGCGGGGGCGCCCGCTGCTGGTCGCCACCCGCGAGGGGATCGACGACGGCGGGTCGATCGTCGCCGCGGGGTTCCTGCCCTGGTCGGAGGTCGGGGGGATCGACGTCCTGGCCGCGCGCGGCGGTGGCATGCTCGTCATCGGCGTGCGCGACCCCGAGACCGTGCTGTCCCGCGCCACCCCGGCCCGTGCCCGTGTCGGGCGGACCCAGGCGGGCCGGCTCGGCAGCCCCGTGGTCCTGCCGCCGACCGTGCTGCCGGTGCCCGCCGCCGAGATCGCCGAGGAACTCGAGCGCCTCCGGCCGGACGCGGTCTGAGGTGCCCACCGACCACGAGCGACGCCGTCGCACCATGGTGGCCGACCTCCGGCGCCAGGGGATCACCGACGAGCGGGTCCTCGCGGCGATCGCGGCGGTGCCGCGCCACCGCTTCGTCCCCGCCCACCGCGCCCGGCAGGCCTACGGCGCGCGGCCGCTCCCGATCGCGTGCGGCCAGACGATCTCGGCGCCGTTCATCGTCGCCGCGACGGCCGCCGCCCTCGGGCTGACCGGCACCGAGCGCGTCCTCGAGATCGGCGCGGGCAGCGGTTACGCGGCCGCGGTCCTGTCCCGGCTGGCCCGCGAGGTGACCACGATCGAGTACCACCCGTCCCTGGCCGCCGGGGCCCGCGCCGCGCTCGCGGCCGCCGAGCGCGCCGTCGAGGTCCGCCACGGCGACGGCCGCCTCGGCGCCCCGGACCGCGCGCCGTTCGACGCGATCGCCGTCGCCGCGATGGCCGAGGGCGAGGTGCCCCCGGCCCTGCTCGAGCAGCTCACCGACGACGACGTGCTCGTCGGGCACGTCGGCCACGGCCGCCATGGCGACCTCGTCCGCGTCCGGCGCGACGGCCGCACCGAGACGCTCATGCCGGTGTCGTTCGTCCCGTTGCTGTAGGGGCACCGCGGGCCGCGGGCACCCGATGGCCCATGAGCACCGACCCGGGCGTCGTCCCGCCCCCGCCCGACCTCGCGGTCTCGGCGAACGTGCCCGCCGTCGACGCCCCGGCGCTGCGCGACCGCGCCGCCGCCGACCCCGAGGGCTTCTGGCGCGAGCAGGCCCGCCGCCTCGAGTGGGAGCGCGAGCCCACCGGGGGCTACGACGGCGGCGACTTCCCGTTCGTCCGCTGGTTCGCCGACGGCACGCTCAACGTCGCGCGCAACTGCGTGGACCGGCACGTCGACGCGGGCCACGGCGAGAAGGCGGCCCTCCTCTGGGAGGGCGAGCCCGGGGACGAGCGCCGCCTGACCTATGCCGACCTGCAGGCCGAGGTCGCGCGCTGCGCCCACGCGCTGACCGCACTGGGTGTCGGGCGCGGCGACGTGGTCGTGGTCTACCTGCCGGTGCTCGTCGAGACCGTCGTGGCGATGCTCGCCTGCGCGCGGATCGGGGCGGTCCACTCCATGGTCTTCGGCGGCTTCTCGGCCGAGGCGCTGCGGGTCCGGGTGCTCGACGGCGCGGCGAAGCTCGTCGTCACCAGCGACGGGCAGTACCGGCGCGGACGCGCTGTCCCGGTCAAGGAGAACGCCGACGCCGCCGTGGACGGGGCCGCGAGCGTCGCGCACGTGCTCGTGGTGCGCCGCACCGGCCAGGACGTGCCGTGGACCGCGGGCCGAGACGTGTGGTGGGACGAGGTGCTGGGCGACCAGCCCGCCGAGCACACCGCCGAGGCCTTCCCGGCCGAGACGCCCCTATTCCTCATCTACACCTCGGGGACGACGGGGAAGCCGAAGGGCCTCGTGCACACGATGGGCGGCTACCTCACCCAGACCGCCTGGACGGCATGGGCCTGCTTCGACCACCGGGCCGACGACGTCTACTGGTGCCAGGCCGACCTGGCCTGGGTCACCGCGCACACCTACGAGGTCTACGGTCCGCTCGCGAACGGTGTGACGCAGGTGCTCTACGAGGGCGCCCCCGACGCGCCCCACCGCGGCCGGCACTTCGAGATCCTCGCGAAGTACGGCGTCACCGTGTACTACACCGCGCCGACCCTCGTGCGCACCTTCATGCGGTGGGGCGAGGACGTCCCGGCCGCGCACGACCTGTCGTCGCTGCGGTTGCTCGGAACGGTCGGCGAGCCGATCAACCCCGAGGCGTGGCGCTGGCTGCACGCCCACGTCGGGGGCGGACGGTGCCCGATCGTCGACACGTGGTGGCAGTCGGAGACCGGCGCGGCGACGATCGCGCCGCTGCCCGGGGCCACGCCGCTCAAGCCCGGGTCGGCCACCCGCCCGCTGCCCGGCATCTCGGTGCGGGTGGTGCACCCCGACGGCACCGACTGCGCACCGGGCGAGGGCGGGCTGCTCGTGGTCGACCGGCCGTGGCCAGCGATGGCCCGCACCGTGTGGGGCGACCCGGACCGATTCGTCTCGTCCTACTTCGCCGACTTCCGCGAGCGGGGCTGGTACGCCGCCGGCGACGGTGCCCGCATCGACGCCGACGGGGACGTCTGGCTCGAGGGCCGGGTCGACGACGTCATGAACGTCTCCGGGCACCGGCTGTCGTCGATCGAGGTGGAGTCGGCGCTGGTCAGCCACCCGCGCGTGGCCGAGGCGGGCGTCGTCGGGGCGCCGGACGAGACCACCGGGCAGACGATCGTGGCCTTCGTGGTGCTGCGCGGCGGCGACCCGACCGGCGACCCGACCGACGAGCTGCGTGCCCACGTCACCCGCCAGCTCGGCCCCGTCGCGCGGCCGTCGCGCGTGGTCGCCGTCGACGCCCTGCCGAAGACCCGCAGCGGCAAGATCCTGCGCCGGCTCCTGCTTGGCCTCACCCGCGGGGAGGAGCCCGGCGACACGACCTCGCTCGTCGACCCCGAGGGGTTCGCGGCCCTGGCCGCCGACTACCGGGCGACCTGACCGCTCACACCCGGACCAGGGCGAACGCCTCGGCCGGGAGGGTCAGGGTCTCGGTGGCCGTGTCGACGCCGGCGGGCGCGCCGAGCACGTCGCCGGCGGGCACGGGCAGCGTCGCCGGCGCGCCGCCGAGGTTGACCGCCAGCCGCAGGGTGCCGCGGTGCACCACCAGCGTGCGGGCCGCCGGGTCGTGGTCGACGTGCACGCGGTCGAGGTGCGGGTCGGCGAGCTCGGGCTGGGCGCGGCGCAGGGCGATGAGGTCGCGGTGCACCCCGAGCAGCCAGGCGTGGGGCTCGCGCTCGGGCTCCGACCAGTCGAGCCGCGAGTCCTCGAACGTCGCGAGCGCCGTGGGGTCGGGGACGTCGGAGGCGCCCCAGCCGTGCTCGGCGAACTCCGTCGTCCGCCCCTCGCGCACCGCGGTCTGCAGCTCCGGGTCGGAGAACCCGACGAAGAACGCCCACGGCGTGCGGGCGCCCCACTCCTCGCCCATGAACAGCATCGGGGTGTAGGGCGAGCAGAGCAACAGCGCGGCGCCGCACGCGAGCAGCCCCGGCGACAGCGACGCGGCGAGCCGGTCGCCGGTGGCGCGGTTGCCCACCTGGTCGTGGTCCTGCAGGTAGGCCAGGAACCGGTGGCCCGGGGTGGTCAGGACGTCCACCGGGCGCCCGTGCGTGCGCCCGCGGAACGACGACCAGGTGCCGGCGTGGTGGAACGGGTGGCGCAGCACCCCGGCCAGCGTCGCCAGGTCGCCGAAGT
>CADCTH010000275.1 GCA_902805495.1 uncultured Actinomycetospora sp. | reverse complement strand
GTGGGCGCACCACATGTACGCGACCGGTGCCATCCTGCTGCCCTTCTTCGCGTTCACCACGTTCCTCATCGCCGTGCCGACCGGCATCAAGTTCTTCAACTGGATCGGCACGATGTGGAAGGGGCAGCTCACGTTCGAGTCCCCGATGCTGTTCGCCGTCGGCTTCCTCGTGACGTTCCTGCTGGGCGGGCTGACCGGTGTGCTGTTGGGTGCTCCGAGCCTGGACTGGCACCTGTCCGACACGTACTTCGTGGTGGCGCACTTCCACTACGTGCTGTTCGGGACGATCGTGTTCGCGACCTACGCCGGCATCTACTTCTGGTTCCCGAAGATGACCGGCCGGATGATGGACGAGCGCCTCGGCAAGTTCCACTTCTGGGCCACGTTCATCGGCTTCCACATGACGTTCCTGGTGCAGCACTGGCTGGGCAACGAGGGCATGCCGCGCCGCTACGCCGAGTACGCCGTCACCGACGGGTTCACGGTGCTGAACACGGTCTCGACGATCGGCGCGTTCGTCCTCGGCGCCTCGACGCTGCCGTTCCTGTGGAACGTGTTCCACAGCTACCGGTACGGCCGTCCGGTCGAGGTCGACGACCCGTGGGGTCACGGCAACTCGCTGGAGTGGGCGACGTCCTGCCCGCCGCCGCGGCACAACTTCACCGAGCTGCCCCGGATCCGTTCCGAGCGCCCGGCGTTCGAGCTGCACTACCCGCACCTCACCGAGCGCATCCGGCTCGAGGCCCACGTGGGCTCGAGCGCCTCGAGCATCGGTGAGGCCGCGGCCGGGCAGACCGGGCAGGAGCACATCCCGGGCTCCGACCCCCGGAACAAGTGACCCGAGCCGTCCCGGACGACCAGCCCGACGAGCCGGCCCCCGAGGGGCTGGCCGTCGTGGCCGACCCCTCGCCGGGTATCGGTGCGGACGCCGAGCCGGTGCCGGTCCTCGTGACCGTCACCGGGCCGGACTTCCCCGGGGTGAACGCCGCGCTGTTCGCGGTGCTCGCCGAGCACGGGGCGGCGATGCTCGACGTTCAGCAGGCCACGATCCACCGGCGGATCACCCTCAGCGCGCTCGTCACGCTGCCCGGCGACCCCGCGAGGCTCGAGGCGGCGCTGGACATCACGATGCCGTCGCTGGGGCTCACGGTCAGCGTCGAGACCGGCGGGGACACGTCGTCGGTGCACCCGTACTCCAGCCACGTCGTGCTGGTGCTCGGGCGCCCGATCACGGCCGCGGACTTCGCCGAGGTCGCGCGGGGACTGGCGGCGATGCGCGTGAACATCGACCGCGTCCGCCGGATCGCCGACTACCCCGTCACCGGCCTCGAGCTGCGGATCTCGCTGCCCGCGCACAACCCCCCGAGCGACGCCGCGCTGCGCCAGGCGCTCGCGGCCGCGGGGCGGCGGGCGAAGTGCGACGTCGCGGTGCAGCGGGTGGGGATCGCCCAGCGCACCAAGCGGCTGATCGTGTTCGACGTCGACTCGACGCTGGTGCAGGGCGAGGTCATCGAGATGCTCGCGGCCCGGGCCGGCTGCGAGGACGAGGTCCGCGCGATCACCGAACAGGCCATGCGCGGCGAGATGGACTTCGCCGAGTCGCTGCACCGCCGCGTCGGCGCCCTCGCCGGGCTGCCCGCGAGCGCCCTCGACGAGGTGGCCGACGAGCTGGAGCTCACCCCCGGCGCCCGCACCACCGTGCGCACGCTCAAGCGCCTGGGCTACCGCTGCGGCGTGGTGTCCGGCGGCTTCACCTCGATCATCGACCGACTCGTCGAGGACCTGGGGCTCGACTTCGCGGCCGCCAACGACCTCGAGGTGGTCGACGGCCGGATCACGGGACTCGTGCTGGGCACGGTGATCGACCGCGCCGGAAAGGCCGAGGCGCTCAAGCGCTTCGCCGACGAGGCGGGGGTGCCGCTCGAGCAGACCGTGGCCGTCGGCGACGGCGCCAACGACCTCGACATGCTCGCCGCCGCCGGGCTCGGGGTGGCGTTCAACGCCAAGCCGGTGGTGGCCGCCGCCGCCGACACGGCCCTGTCGTACCCCTACCTCGACGCGGTGCTGTTCATCCTGGGGGTGACCCGCGACGAGATCGAGTTCGCCGACGCCGCCGAGGGGCTGCTCCGCCGGGTCCCCCTGTGAGCTGCGCTCTCCCCCTCACCCCCGCGCTGGCGCCCCTCGCGGCCCGGGTGTGCCCGTGGTTGGTCGAGGCCGCTGTACCGCCCGAGCGCGACGAGCCCGAGGACGGCCCCCCGGACGAGACCGTGCGGGCGATGACCCTGGTGCTGCGCCTCGAGCGGGACGCGCCGGCGCGCACGGCCGTGCTGGAGTCCGCGGCGTCCGCGGCGCTGGCGCTGTGCCTCGACGAGCGGGCGGCTCCCGATGGGCCGTGGTTCGATGCGGTGGCCGCGTGGGCCGGCGCCGGGCGCATCCGCAAGCTCGCCCGCCGGGCCCGGACGTCGCACTGGCGCGCCGTGCAGGAGATCGAGGGCGTCACCCTGGGTCCCGAGGGCGCCGAGGTGCGCGCGCTCGTTCCCGGACCCGTCGACGAGGTGCCCCACGAGGTCCGCCGCCTGCAGATCGGGGGCACCGAGCTCCCGCCCGACGAGCCCGGCCCCCCGCCCGACGGCGCGGCCGTGATCTGGCTCAACCCCGGCGTCGAGCAGACGCTGGGCAAGGCCGCCGCCCAGGTCGGGCACGCGAGCATGATCCTCGGCACCGTCCTCGCCGGCGCGGGGGAGGACCCGTCGGGCGCCCTGCACGCCGCGGTCCGCACCGCGTCGCGCGACGACTGGGCCCGCTGGACGGGGTCGCTGGACGCCGACCCGAGCGGGCGCACGGCGTGGGAGGAGCACGGGGTGGCCCCGGTGCGCGACGCCGGGTTCACCGAGGTCGCGCCGGGGACGGTGACCTGCCTGGCCGTCCGGGCGTCGTCGGCGCCGTGACGCGGGTCCTCGTCGCCGGCTCCCGGGTCCGCAGCGAGCGCTCCGACGCCGAGACCCGCCCGCTGCTCGAGGCGCTGGCCGCGCGGGGCGTCGACGCCGCGCCCGCGCCCTGGGACGACGACACCGTCGCGTGGGACGACGCCGACCTCGTCGCCGTGCGCACCACCTGGGACTACACCGAGCACCGCGACGCCTTCCTGGCCTGGGCGGGGCGGGTGGACGCGGCGACGCGCCTGGTCAACCCGCTGCCCGTGCTGACCTGGAACAGCCACAAGCGCTACCTCACCGAGCTGGCGGCGGCCGGGGTGCCGGTGGTGCCGACCCTGCTCCTCGACGCCGGCGGGCCGGTGCCCGACGTGCTCGGCGCGGGCCCGCTGGTGATCAAGCCGGCGGTGTCGGCGGGCGGGCGCGGCACCCGGCTCGGGGCCGCCGAGGAGCTGCGGGTTCCGGTGGGCGACCTCCTCGCGGTGGGCGACGTCCTCGTCCAGCCGGCCGTCGAGAGCATCGGGCGCGACGGCGAGGTGTCCCTGATCCGGCTCGGCGGCATCTGGTCGCACGCCGTGCGCAAGCTCCCCGCCGCGGGCGGCTTCCTCGTGCACGAGAAGCACGGCGGGCGCCTCGAGGACCACGTGCCCACCGTCCGCGAGGTGGCCGTGGCGGAGCAGGCCCTGGCCGCGGCGCCGGGCCCCGTGGTCGCCGCCCGCGGCGACCTCGTGCGCCTCGACGGCGAGCCGGTGGTGATGGAGCTCGAGCTCATCGAGCCCGAGCTGTTCCTCCGCCGCGCCCCCGGCGCCCCCGCCCGCCTCGCCGACGCCCTCCTCGCCACCCTCCCCTGACCCGTCCTGGGTGGCACACGGGGTGTGCCAGCGTGGGGGCCACGCTGGCGTTCAACGCGAGGAAAGGCCCCACGATCACCGCGCCGGGGCGATGGCCAGCCGCGTGATCCGCCCGTCGGCGTCGAACCCGAAGTCGAACGCCAGCCGCACCGGGCTGCCCGGGAAGTCGCCGGCGAGCAGGACGTCCGCGTCGGCGCCGGCCTCGCGGGGCCGGACGGCCTCGACGCCGTAGGTCACGGCGGGCACGTCGCGGCGCCAGGCGCGCAGGTCGTCGCGGCGCTGCTCGTCGTCGACGACCTCCGCGTCGTCGGCGAACTGCGCGAGGTAGCGCTCGGGGTCGTCGTCCACGGCCAGGGCGAAGTACTGCTCGACGAGCTCGGTGGTGTCCATGCCGACGAGGTTCGACCCTCTCCCGGGGGGAGGGTCCAGTCTGGTGGGCGTGACGGGGCGCATGACGATCGGCGAGTTCTCGAAGGTCAGCCAGCTCAGCGTCCGGACCCTGCGCCGCTACCACGACGCGGGCCTGCTCGAACCCGCACGCGTCGACCCGCACAGCGGCTACCGCTACTACGGCACCGACCAGGTCGGCGACGCGCAGGTGATCCGGCGCTTCCGCGAGCTGGGCATGCCGGTGGCCGAGATCGCCGAGCTCGTCGCCACCACCGACGCCGACGCCCGCCACGCGCTGCTCGCCGCGCACCTGCGCCGCCTCGAGGCGCAGCTGGCCGCCACCCGGGACGCGGTCGCCGCGCTGCGCCGGCTCCTCGACCCCGGTCACCCCCGGGTCACCGTCACCCGCCGACCCGAGCCGGCCCGCACCGTCGCCGCGGTGGTCGCCGAGGTCGACGGGCAGGCTGCCGAGACCTGGTACGGCGAGGCCATGGCCGAGCTCGACGCGGCCTTCGCCGCCCACCACCTGACCCCGGACGGTCCGCCCGGTGGCCTCTACGACGACGCGCTGTTCGCCGGCGGCCGGGGCCGCGCCGTGGTCTACGTGCCGACCGCCGCGCCCCCGACCCACGGGCGGGTCCGGCCGTACGACGTGCCCGCCCGCGAGGTGGCCGTGGCCGTCCACGCCGGCGGGCACCACGACATCGACGTCACCTACGGCCAGCTCGGCGCGCACCTCGTCGAGCACGGGCTGGGCGTCGACGGGCCCGTGCGCGAGACCTACCTGGTCGGCCCGCGCGACACCGACGACCCCGCCGCGTGGCGCACCGAGATCGCCCGCCCGGTGCTCACGCGCCCCTGAGCCGCTCCAGCGCCACGCGCACCACCGCCGGGTCCTGCGTCGTCCAGAACGGTGGCAGCGAGCCGCGGAGGAAGCCGCCGTACTGCTTCGTGGCGACGCGGGAGTCGAGCAGCGCGACGACCCCGCGGTCGCCCGTGCCGCGCAGCAGCCGTCCCGCGCCCTGGGCGAGCAGCAGCGCCGCGTGCGTCGCCGACACGGTGAGGAACCCGTTGCCGCCGCGCGCGTCGACGGCGCGCTGGCGGGCCGACACGAGCGGGTCGTCGGGCCGCGGGAACGGGATGCGGTCGATCATCACGAGCTGCAGCGACTCGCCGGGCACGTCGACGCCCTGCCACAGCGACAGCGTCCCGAACAGCACGCTCTCGACGTCGGCGGCGAAGCGCGTGACGAGCGTGCCCGTGGCGTCGTCGCCCTGGCAGAGCACGGTGCCGTCCCAGCGCCCGCGCAGGTCCTCGGCGGCCTGCTTGGCCGCGCGCATCGACGAGAACAGCCCCAGCGCCCGCCCGCCCGCGGCGCGCACCAGGCCCTCGATCTCGTCGAGGCACGCGGGGGAGAGGCCGTCGCGGCCGGGCGGGGGCAGGTGGCGCGCGACGTAGAGGATGCCGGCCTTGCCGTGCGCGAACGGCGAGCCGACGTCGAGTCCGTGCCACACGAGGTTGGTCGCCGGGTCGTTGCCGTGCCCCGAGCCGTCGTCCGGGATCGGCTCGGTGATCTTCCCCGAGCCGCCCGCCGGCAGCCCCCACTGCCGGGCCAGCGCGTCGAACGACCCGCCGAGCGCGAGCGTCGCCGACGTGAGCACCACCGTCGAGCGCCCGAAGAGCCGGCTCGCCAGCAGCCCGGCCACCGAGAGCGGGGCGACGTGCAGCGTGCGCGTCGTGGTCGACCCCCGCTCGACGTCCGAGCACCACACCACATCGGGTCGCGTCGCCGGGTCCTCGCGGTCGAAGGCGGTGAGCAGGCGCCCGGCGACGTCGTGCACCTCCTCGACCAGTGCCAGCGCGAACTTCCGCGCCGTGGCGTCGTCGTCCCGTCCGCCGCCTTTCTCCCGGTCCGGGCCCAGGGCCTGGCGGCACGACCAGGACGCGTCGCGGATCGCCGCGAGCATCCGCCCGACGCCCTCGGGCAGGCGCTCCCACCGCCCGGGCACCGCGTCGGCGAGCACCGTGTCGAGGCCCTCGCCGGCGTCGAGGAGCGCGTCGGACAGGGCCTGGTCGACGAGCTTGCCGCAGCGGCGCGCCGCGGCGGCGACCGTCGCCCCGGTGAGCTCACCGGTGGCCACCGAGGTGACGCGGTCGACGAGGTTGTGGGCCTCGTCGACCACCACCACGTCGTGGTCGGGCAGCACCGCGCGCCCCTCGATGGCGTCGATCGCGAGCATCGCGTGGTTGGTGACGACGACGTCGGCGGCGCCGGCGGCGCGCTTGGCGTGCTCGGAGAAGCAGTCCTCGGCCACGGGGCAGCGCGCCGCGCCGAGGCACTCGCGGGCGCTGACCGACACCTGGCGCCACGCCCGGTCGGTGACGCCGGGGACCAGCTCGTCGCGGTCGCCGGTGCGCGTCTTCTCGGCCCACTCGTGCAGCCGCGTGACCTGGCGGCCCAGCGCCGAGACCTGGAACGGGTCGAACAGCTGCTCGTCGACCGGGTCCTCGGCCTGCGCGCTGCTCTCGATCTTGTGCTTGCAGAGGTAGTTCGCCCGCCCCTTGAGGATCGCGAACGTCGGCTCGCGCCCGAGCACCGGCTCCAGGGCCTTGGTCAGGCGCGGCAGGTCGCGGTCGACGAGCTGGGTCTGCAGGGCGATGGTGGCCGTCGCGACGATCACTGCCTGCTCCCCGGCGAGCGCGTGGCGGATCGCCGGCACCAGGTAGGCCAGCGACTTGCCCGTGCCCGTGCCGGCCTGCACGGCCAGGTGCTCGCCCGTGCGCAGCGCGCGCTCGACCGCCGCGGCCATCTGCTGCTGGCCCTCGCGCTCGCTGCCACCCAGCGCCGACACCGCCGCCGCGAGCAGCTCGGCCACCGGGGGCGGCCCGGTGACCGTGTCCGTGCTCGCTCCCACGACGGTTCAGACTACGGAGCGGCCCGTTCGGTTCCCTCGCGCCTCGCTGTTCCGTCCGCCGATCCCGTCAGGACCACCCCGGCGGCGTGCATCTCCTCGCGAGCCCGGGCCGTCGTGCGGGGCAGCACGCCGACGGTGAGGTCGAGGTGCACGGTGGTGGCGAAGCCCGCGCGGACGGCGTCGAGGGCGGTGGCGCGCACGCAGTGGTCGGTGGCGATGCCGACGATCTCGACGGCGTCGACGCCGCGCTCGCGCAGCCACGGGGTGAGGTGCTCGCCGCTGCGCGCGTGTCCCTCGAACGCCGAGTACGCGGCCTCGAAGCGGCCCTTGGAGAAGACCTCCTCGATCACGCCCACGTCGAGGTCGGGGTGGAACGCGGCGCCGGCGTGCCCGACGCGGCAGTGCGGCGGCCAGGTGTCGACGAAGTCGGGCGTCGCGGAGAAGTGCCCGCCCGGGTCCTCGTGGTAGTCGCGGCTGGCGACGACGTGGACGTAGTCGCCCTCGTGCGTCCCGAGGAACCGGCTGATCGCGGCCGCCGTCGCCGCGCCGCCGTCGACGCCCATCGAGCCGCCCTCGCAGAAGTCGAGCTGCACGTCCACCACGATCAGTGCCGTCGCCATGGCTCCGAGGGTAGGCGGGCGCCGGCCGTGATCGAGGGGGCTTTCCTCGCGTTGGACGCCAGCGTGGCCCCCACGCTGGCAGGTCAGAGCACGAAGGTCGTCGGGATCGCGGGGTCGCCGCTCGAGAGCTTCAGGCCCTCCCAGGGCACGGCGACCAGCCCGCGGCGCAGGTGCTCGCGGGACTCGTCGAGGGTCGGCTGCTCGCCGGCCGGCTCGCCCTTGACCAGCAGCGGGACGGGGACGACGCGGTCGTGCTCGCCGATCTCGACGTCGGTGCCGATCCGGTGCACGACCTCCTCGACGGCGGTGCCGGTGGGGCGGTGCCGGCGCACCGCGGACTTCGCGCCGCCGCGCGACTCCTTCGACGAGCTGCGCTTGGCGACGGGCCGCCCCTCGACCTCGACGAGCTTGTAGACCATGCCCGCCGCCGGGGCGCCGGACCCGGTGACCACGGACGTGCCCACGCCGTAGGCGTCGACCGGCTCGGCGCGCAGGGCCGCGATCGCGTACTCGTCGAGGTCGCCCGAGATCACCACGCGTGTCCCGGTCGCGCCGAGGTCGTCGAGCTGGGCACGGGCCTGCTGGGCGAGCACGCCCACGTCGCCCGAGTCGATGCGCACGGCGCCGAGCTCGGTGCCCGCGACCTCGATCGCGGTCGCGATGCCCTGGGTGATGTCGTAGGTGTCGACGAGCAGCGTGGTGCCGGTGCCGAGGGCGTCGACCTGCGCGCGGAACGCGTCGGCCTCGCTGTCGTGCAGCAGGGTGAACGCGTGCGCGCTGGTGCCCGTGGTGGGGACGCCGTAGCGGCGCCGGGCCTCGAGGTTCGACGTCGCGGCGAACCCGGCGAGGTACGCGGCGCGCGCCGAGGCCACGGCGGCCTCCTCGTGCGTGCGCCGCGAGCCCATCTCGATCAGCCGGCGCCCGTTCGCGGCCATCGTCATGCGGGCCGCGGCGGAGGCCACGGCGCAGTCGTGGTTGAGCACCGAGAGCACGAGGGTCTCGAGCAGCACGCACTCGCCGAACGTCCCGGTGACCGACAGGACCGGCGACCCGGGGAAGTACAGCTCGCCCTCGCGGTAGGCCGTGATGTCGCCGCCGAAGCGGTAGTCGGACAGGTACTCGGCCACCTGGTCCCGCACGCCCGCGTCGCACAGGACGTCGATCTCGGCCTGCTCGAACGTGAACCGCGCCAGCGCCTCGAGCAGGCGCGGGCCGCCGGCGACGACGCCGTAGCGGCGCCCGTGGGGCAGGTTGCGGGCGAAGACCTCGAAGGTGCAGTGCCGCGACACGGTGCCGTCCGCCAGCGCCGCGTCGAGCATGGTCAGCTCGTACTGGTCGGTCAGCAGCGCCGTGCTCGTGGTGCTCGGAGGCGTCACCGTTCCAGCCTAGGGGGGCCCGTGCGCCCCCGTGCGGTGCCGGCGCCCGAGGTGTCACGATGGACCCATGGAGGTGTACGTGTCCGCTCCGGCCGAGCCGGAGGTCGACGAGCGGGTCGAGGAGGCCGCCGACGAGGCCACGCTGGCCGACACGCCCTGGCAGACCATCGTCTGGAACGACCCGGTCAACCTCATGTCGTACGTCACCTACGTGTTCCAGAAGCTCTTCGGCTACGACAAGGCCAAGGCCACCGCGCTGATGCTGGACGTGCACCACAAGGGCCGGGCGACGGTGTCGTCGGGCAGCCGCGAGAAGGTCGAGGGCGACGTCGCGCGCCTCCACGCCATGGGCCTGTGGGCGACCATGCAGCGGGCGAGCTGATTGAAGACCTGGAAGCGGCAGGGCCGGGGCGACCGCACGCGCTACGTCGCGGTGCTCGAGCGCCCGGAGGCGCAGGTGCTGCGCGGTCTGATGGGCCAGGTCGACCAGATGCTCACCGGGCGGGGCGCCGCCGGGAGCGAGGACGAGCTCGCCGCGCTCACCGGCATCCGCACCGGCCCCTCGACCCCGCCCGACGACCCGGTGCTCGCACGCCTGCTGCCCGACTTCGCGTCGTCGTCCGAGGAGGACGCGGGCGAGGTCTCCGCGGCGCTGCGCTCGGTGCGCGAGCCCGAGCTGATCGAGGCCAAGCGGGCGGCGATCGCCACGGTGCTCGCCACGTGCCCCGCGGGCGGCGGGCGGATCGAGCTCGCGCCGGCGCAGGCCGAGGAGTGGCTGGCGGCGGTCAACGACGTGCGGCTCGCGCTCGGCGTCGCGCTCGACGTCAGCGAGGACATGCCCGAGCAGCTGCCCGCCGACGACCCGCGCGCGGACCACCTGCCCGTCTACCACTGGCTGACGTGGCTGCAGGATTCGCTCGTCACGACCGTGCTGGGGTGACGGCAGGGAGACGGAGCAATCAGGGGAGCACGCCGATAGGGGAGCTCGACCCGGTCACGCTGACGGGCTGACCCCCTCGCCGATCCGTAGAGTGGGGGCGTGCTCGTGATCCGCGCCGACCTCGTCGAGCAGATGGTCGCGCACGCCCGCCGGGACCACCCGGACGAGGCGTGCGGCATCCTCGCGGGCCCGGACGACGGCTCCGGGCGGCCCGAGCGCTTCGTCGCGATGGAGAACGCCGAGCGCTCGCCGACGTTCTACCGCTTCGACTCGATGGAGCAGCTGCGGGTCTACCAGGAGATGGACCGCAACGACGAGGTCCCCGTCGTCGTGTACCACTCGCACACGGCGACCGAGCCCTACCCGTCGCGCACCGACATCTCGCTGGCCTCCGAGCCGTTCGCGCACTACGTGCTGATCGGCACGCGCGATCCCGAGCAGCACGAGCTGCGGTCCTACCGGATCGTCGACGGCGAGGTCACCGAGGAGGAGGTGCAGGTGGTGGAGAACTACATGTTCGCCCACACCGGCACCGACGACGTCCCGGACCCCGCGCCGCGCGCCTGACGCCGCCCGCCGGGGACGCCCCGTCGCGCGACGCCAGCGGAATGTCGCGTCCCCGTGGGACGCTGTCCAGCGCAGTACGTCCGTCCACACGTCCGCACACCCGGAGGGGTTCCGTGTCCGCCACCGTCTCGATCCCGACCATCCTGCGCACCCACACGGGGGGCGAGAAGCAGGTCAAGGCCGAGGGCTCGACGCTGCAGGAGGTCATCACCGACCTCGAGGCCAACCACCCCGGCATCAAGGACCGGCTCGTCACCGACGGGGCGCTGCACCGGTTCGTCAACGTCTACGTCAACGACGAGGACGTGCGGTTCGCCGGCGGTCTCGACGCCCAGGTGCCCGACGGCGGCACGGTCACGATCCTGCCCGCGGTCGCGGGCGGCGCCCGCTAGACCAGCGCGACTCCCTCACCACGGAGCGCTCCAGGAGAGGCCGATGGCCCGGTACGAGTCCCTGATCCACGCCCTCGGCGACACGCCCCTCGTGGGCCTGCCGTCCTTCTCGCCGGCGCCGCACGTACGGCTCTGGGCCAAGCTGGAGGACCGCAACCCGACCGGCTCGATCAAGGACCGGCCGGCGCTGCGGATGATCCAGCTGGCCGAGGACGAGGGGCGGCTCACGCCGGGCTGCACGATCCTCGAGCCGACGTCGGGCAACACCGGCATCTCGCTGGCGATGGCCGCCAAGCTCAAGGGCTACGAGCTGGTCTGCGTCATGCCCGAGAACACCTCGGCCGAGCGTCGCCAGCTGCTCGAGATGTACGGCGCGCGGATCATCTTCTCGCCGGCCGCCGGGGGGTCGAACCAGGCCGTCGCGACGGCCAAGGAGATCGCCGCCCAGAACCCCGACTGGATCATGCTCTACCAGTACGGCAACCCGGGCAACGCGCTCGCGCACTACGAGGGCACCGGCCCGGAGGTCCTGCGGGACATGCCGACGATCACCCACTTCGTCGCCGGCCTCGGCACCACCGGCACGCTCATGGGCACCGGCCGCTACCTGCGCGAGCACAAGCCCGACTGCCAGATCATCGCCGCCGAGCCCCGCTACGGCGAGCTCGTCTACGGGCTGCGCAACATCGCCGAGGGATTCGTGCCCGAGCTCTACGACCCCGACGTGCTCACCGGGCGCTACTCGGTCGGCGCCTTCGACGCGCTGCGGCGCACCCGCCAGCTCGTCGAGCAGGAGGGCATCTTCGCGGGCATCTCCTCGGGCGCGATCCTGCACGCCGCCCTGGGCCAGGCCGAGAAGGCCGCAGGCGGGGGCGACGAGGCGGACATCGTCATGGTCGTGTGCGACGGCGGGTGGAAGTACCTGTCCACCGGCGCCTACACCGGCACCCTCGAGGAGGCCGCCGAGGCGCTCGAGGGCCAGCTCTGGGCCTGACCCCGGCGAAGTCCAGGGTCGACCCCACGCGGATCCCGCGGCCGCGGTCGTAGTGTCGAGGGCGTGACCAGCCCGTCCGGAACCCCGGCCCGGTCCGCGCCCCGCGTGTGGCCCGCCCACCCCCTGCGCGCCGCGCTGTTCATGCTCGGCGTGGTCGTCCTGCTCTGGCTCGTCGAGCTGGCCGACCGCACGGTGTTCGTCTCGCTCGACCCGCCGCAGGGTCTCGACGACGACGGCATCGTCCCGCGCTCGCTCGACGGCCTCGGCGGCATCCTGTGGGCGCCGCTGCTGCACGGCGGCTGGGACCACCTCGCGAGCAACACCGTGCCGCTGCTGGTGTTCGGCTTCCTGGTGCTCGCCGGCGGCCTCGGCCAGTTCATCGCCGTCACCGCGACGATCTGGCTGGTCAGCGGCGTCGGCACGTGGCTGATCGGCAGCCCGGGCTCCACCATCGGCGCGTCCGGCATCATCTTCGGCTGGTTCGCGTTCCTGCTGGTCCGCGGCTTCTTCGCCCGCTCCTTCGGCCAGATCGTGCTGGCCGTGGTGCTCTTCCTGATCTACGGCGGGCTGCTGTTCGGGGTGCTGCCCACCAACCCGGGCATCTCGTGGCAGGCGCACCTCTGCGGGGCGATCGGCGGCATCCTCGCCGCGCGCATCGCCGTGGCCGCGGACCGCCGCCGCGTCGGTCCGGTGGGGCGCCCCGCCGGCGCGTGACCCCCGCCGTGACGGTCACCGACCCCCTGCGATCGGGCCTGTGCGATCGGGCAGGTCCGGGCCGTAGGGTGCGCGCGTGGAACTGATCGTCCTGGGGTGTTCCGGCAGCGGTGCCGGCCCGCACTCCGCGGCCTCGGGGTACCTGGTGCGCGCAGGCGACACCTGCCTCGTGCTCGACCTCGGCAACGGGGCGTTCGGCGTGCTCCAGCGGCACATGGACCCCTTCGAGCTCGACGCCGTCGTCCTGTCCCACCTGCACCCCGACCACTGCGCCGACGTCTCCGGGCTCATCGTCCACCGGCGCTACCACCCGGACGGCCCCGGGAAGATCCTCCCGCTGCACGGCCCCACCGAGTCCGAGGTGCGCCTCGCCGTCGCGTACGCGCCCTCGTCGGACGAGCGGGTGGCCACCGATCTCTCCGACGTCTTCGTGCACCGCCCGTTCGCGCTCGGGCCCACCGCGGTCGGGCCGATGGCGCTGCGGACCTCGCCGGTCGACCACCCCTGCGAGGCCTACGGCATCCGGCTCGAGCACGAGGGCCACACGCTCGTCTACTCGGGCGACACCGGCCCGTGCCGCGAGCTGGTCGACCTCGCGCGCGGCGCGGACGTGCTGCTGTGCGAGTCGACGTGGACCGACAGCCCGGACCGCCCGCCCGGCGTGCACCTGTCGGGCCGCCAGGCCGGCCGCGCCGCCCGCGACGCGGAGGTCGGGCGGCTGCTGCTCACCCACGTCCCGGCGTGGGCCGACGGCGAGGCGCTGCTCGCCGAGGCGCGCGAGGAGTTCGCGGGACCCACCGAGCTCGTCGTGCCCGACGGGACGTACGAGATCTAGACGCGGCCGGATCTAGACGCGGGCGGGCTCGGAGGCCCGCTCCCGCTGCGGCGCGGGGATGAGCAGCGCCACCAGGGCCGCGACCGCGACGACCACCGCGGCGACCGTGAACGCCAGCGTCGTGCCGGCCGTGGCGGCGACGGGGGCGGGTGCCCCCTCGGCGCTCAGGGTCGCGGTGTGCGCCGCGGCGAGGGTGGCGAGCACCGCGAGGCCGACGGCGCCGCCGATCTGGCGCGACGTGGTGACGAGCCCGCTGACCAGCCCGGACAGGCCGGGCTCGACGCCGTTCGTCGCCGCCGTCGTCACCGCGGGGAACACGATGCCCATCCCGAGCGACACGGCGATCCCGGGTCCGAGGATGCCCGCGGTCCAGCTCGTCGTCGGGGTCAGGAACGAGAACCACGCGAAGCCCGCGGCCGTGAGCGCTCCGCCCGCGACGATCATCGCCCGCGGTCCGAGCCGCGACACCAGCCGCGAGGAGATCTGCGAGCCGATCACCACCGACCCCGACTGCGGCAGGAACGCCAGCCCCGCGGCCAGCGCGTCGAAGCCCAGGACGCCCTGCATGTGCAGCGAGACGAAGAACCACATCGAGAACATGGCCGAGGTGATGAGCAGGATGACCACGTTGGCCGTGCTCACCGACCGGATGCGGAAGACGTCCAGCGGGACCAGCGGGTGGCGGCTGCGGCGCTGGACCGCCACGAACGCCACCAGCAGCACGACCGCGCCCGCCACGGCCCCGAGCACCCGCGGCGAGGTCCACGGCGCGGACTCCAGCGACACGACCCCGTAGACCAGGGCGACGAGGCCGCCCGTGACCAGCACGGCGCCGGCGACGTCGAGCCCGGGCCGCTCCTCGGCGCGGGTCTCGCGGACCACGGCGAGGGTCAGCACCGCGGTGAGCACGACCACGGGCACGTTGACCAGGAAGATCCAGCGCCAGCTCAGCAGGGCCACCAGCAGCCCGCCGGCCAGCCCGCCCGCGGCGCCGCCGACCCCGCCCATCGCCGACCACCAGCCGAACGCCTTCGCGCGCGCCGCGCCCTCGGCGTACGTGGTCTGCAGGATCACCAGCGACGCGGGGGAGAGCACCGCCCCGCCCAGGCCCTGGGCCGCGCGGGCGGCGAGCAGCAGTGCCGGGTCGTTCGCGAGGCCACCGACCAGGCTCGCCAGCCCGAAGAGCCCGAGGCCGACGAGGAACACCCGGCGGCGCCCGAAGAGGTCCGCGGCCCGGCCCCCGAGCAGCAGGAACCCCGCGAACGCCAGCGTGTAGGCGTTGACCACCCAGGCCAGGCCCTCGGCGTCGAACCCCAGCGCGGTCCGCATCGCCGGCAGCGCCACGTTCACGACGGAGACGTCGAGCACGACCATGAACTGTGCGAGGCAGCTCGCGAACAGGACGAGACCGGTCCGGCCCTCGGTGCGCACGACCGTCGAAGTTAGCCCGACGAACCGACGCGTGCCGGGTGGCTCCTAGGGTGGTCGCTCGTGGCACGCAGCGACGGCAGGGCGGACGACGAGCTCCGCGAGATCAGCATCCGGCGCGGGTTCCAGCAGCACCCCGCGGGGTCGGTGCTGGTCTCGTTCGGGCAGACGACGGTGCTGTGCGCGGCCAGCGTCACCGAGGGGGTCCCGCGGTGGCGCCAGGGCAGCGGTCTCGGGTGGCTCACCGCCGAGTACGCGATGCTGCCCTCGGCGACGCACACGCGCAGCGACCGCGAGTCGGTCAAGGGCCGGGTCGGCGGGCGCACCCACGAGATCAGCCGGCTGGTGGGCCGGGCGCTGCGCGCGGCGATCGACCTCCGCGCGCTCGGGGAGAACACCATCCAGCTCGACTGCGACGTCCTGCAGGCCGACGGCGGCACGCGCACCGCGGCCATCACCGGTGCCTACGTGGCCCTCGCCGACGCGGTGACCTGGCTGCGCGCCCACAAGCGCCTCGCCGACCCGCAGCCGCTGTCGTGCTCGATCGCCGCGGTGTCGGTGGGGGTCGTCGACGGCCGGGTGCGCCTCGACCTGCCCTACGAGGAGGACTCCCGCGCCGAGGTGGACATGAACGTCGTCGCCACCGACACCGGCACGCTCGTCGAGGTGCAGGGAACCGGCGAGGGCGCCACCTACACCCGCGCCACCCTCGACGCGATGCTCGACAACGCGCTCGCCGGCTGCGCGCGCCTCACCGAGCTGCAGGTCGCCGCGCTCGCCGCGCCCTATCCCGGGGAGCTGCCGTGAAGGTGCTGCTGGCGACCCGCAACGACGCCAAGCTCGCCGAGCTGCGCCGGCTCGTGGGGGCGCAGGGGATCGAGGGCCTGGAGATCGTCGGGCTCGCCGACGTCCCCGAGTTCCCCGAGGCCCCCGAGACCGGCGCGACCTTCGAGGAGAACGCGCTGGCCAAGGCCCGGGAGGCGGCCGCCGCGACCGGGCTCGTGGCCGTCGCCGACGACTCGGGGCTGGCCGTCGACGCCCTCAACGGGATGCCCGGCGTGCTCTCGGCGCGCTGGTCGGGACGCGGGGGCGCGCGTCCTGAGCGCGACGCCGCGAACCTCGCCCTCGTCCTCGACCAGATGGCCGACGTGCCCGAGGAGCGCCGCGGCGCCGCGTTCGTCTGCGCCGCCGCGGCCGCCCACCCCGACGGGCGCGAGGTCGTGGTCGTCGAGCGCTGGCCCGGCACGCTGATCCGGCTCCCGCGCGGCACCAACGGCTTCGGCTACGACCCCGCGTTCGTGCCGGAGGGCGAGTCGCGCACGTCGGCGGAGATGGCGCCGGAGGAGAAGGACGCCGTCTCCCACCGCGCGCAGGCGCTGCGGGCGCTGCTGCCTCGGCTGTCCGAGCTGGGCTAGCACGTGGCCGACCAGTACTTCTCCGAGCAGCCCGGCTCGGCGTCCGACCCCGTCGCGTTCCGGCTCGAGATCGGTGGGGTCGCGCTGGACCTGACCACCGACGCCGGCGTGTTCGCCCGCGGCCGGCTCGACAAGGGCACCCGCGTGCTGCTGCAGCACGCCCCGGAGCCCGCCGACGGCGACCTGCTGGACCTCGGCTGCGGCTACGGCCCGATCGCCCTGTGGCTCGCCGCGCAGCGCCCCGCGTCGACCGTCTGGGCCCTCGACGTCAACGATCGCGCGCTGGACCTCGTGCGGAGCAACGCGACGGCCGCGCGCCTGACCAACGTCCGCGCCTGCCGGCCGGACGAGGTGCCGGGGGACGTGCGCTTCGCGCAGATGTGGTCCAACCCGCCGATCCGCGCGGGCAAGGCCGTGCTGCACGAGCTGCTGCTGCGCTGGCTCCCGCGCGTCGACGGGGCCTCGTACCTGGTGGTGAGCAAGAACCTCGGGTCGGACTCGCTGGCCCGCTGGCTGGCCGAGCAGGGGTACCCGACGTCGCGGTTGTCGTCGCACGCCGGGTTCCGGGTGTTGGAGGTGTCGTGATCAGTTACGCCCATGAGGGCGGCGGGGTGCCCGTGGTCTGCCTGCACGGCTGGCCCGGCGCCGCGTCCGACTACCGCGCGCTGCTACCGCTGCTCGAGCGCGACGCCCAGGTGGTCGTGCCCGAGCTGGTCGGCTTCGGGGCGTCGTTCGCGGCCGGCGACGAGGCGCGGCCCGCGTCGGACTTCGGTCGTGACGCGCAGGGCGCCGCGGTGCTGGAGCTGATGGACCACCTGGGCTTCGACGACGCCGTGCTCGTCGGCTACGACGTCGGGTCCACCACGGCCTCGCACCTCGCCCGGACGCGGCCCGAGCGCGTGCGGGCCCTCGTGCTGGGCAACGCCGTCCACCCGGGGTCGGCGTCGGCCGCGCTCGACGACGACCACCGCGCCGAGTTCTGGTACCAGGACTTCCACCAGCTGGACCTGGCGTCGCGGCTGGTCGACGGGTCCGCGTCCGCGGTCCGCGCGTACCTCGAGCACTTCTGGTCGCACTGGGGGCACCGGGGCATCGCGTCGGTGACCGACGAGCTGGTCGAGGCCTACGCGCGGCCGGGCGCGTTCACGACCTCGCTGAACTGGTACCGCTCGGGCTCCGCGACCCTGGCGATCGCCCTCGCGGCGCGCGGGCAGGACCCGCCGCCGCCGATCACGGTCCCGACCACGGTGCTCTGGGGCGACCGCGACCCGCTCTTCCCGCCGTGCCTGGCCGACGGGCTGGAGCAGGCGTTCACCGACCTGCGCGGCGTGCACCACCTCGAGGACGTCGGGCACTTCGTGCCGCTGGAAGCGGCGAACGAGGTCGCGGCGGCGGTGCGGGCGTTCCTGTAGGAGTTCGGCGAAACCGACCCTGTTCGAACATGTGTTCGACGAGGATGGGGTCATGCCGAGAGCGCGATCGTGGACCGACGAGCAGTTGCGCGACGCCGTCGCGGCGAGCACCACCCTCGCCGAGGTGCACCACCGTCTCGGGCTCAGGCCCGGGAAGTACGCGGCGATGCTGAAGCACATCCAGCGGCTCGAGCTGCCGCACGATCACCTCATCGCCTCCGTCAACGGCAAGAGGATCGTGCGTGGACCGAAGACGTGGTCGGACGGGGAACTCCTCGAGCTCGTCGCGCGCTCCACGAACCTCGCCGAGGTGATCCGGGCAGTGGGCCGTGAGCCCAACGGGGGGTTCCACCGATGGATGTCGGGCAGGCTGAAGTCGATCGGCGCCGACACGTCCCACTTCACGGGTCAGGGGTGGGCGAGGGGCAGGAGGTTCCGCGGCCGCGCCGTGCCCCTCGCCGACCTGCTGGTGAAGGGCTCGACCGCCACGTCCGGCAAGCTGCGCGCACGGTTGATCAAGGAAGGGCTCAAGGAGGCGCGCTGCGAGGTGTGCGGGCTGTGCGAGTGGCAGGGCAAGCCGCTGCCGGTCCAGCTCGACCACATCAACGGCGACCACACCGACAACCGCCTGGAGAACCTCCGTATCCTCTGCGGCAACTGCCACTCGCAGACCGACACCTGGTGCCGGTCGCGGTCGTAGTCCCACCACCGAGCCGACGTATTCCAACAGGCAGAGAAACGCCGCTTAGATCGGCGCCAGTGCGGGTTCGAATCCCGCCGTCGGCACCCTCTACAGCTTCAGATCCCGCAGCAGCCGGCCCACGTGGCCCGTGGCCTTGACGCCGTACTGCGCCTCCTCGATCGTCCCCTCCGCGTCGACGAGGAAGGTCGAGCGGATGACGCCGGTGGTCGTCTTCCCGTACATCGTCTTCTCGCCCCAGGCGCCCCAGGCCTGCATCACCGACCTGTCCGGGTCGGAGAGCAGCGGGAACGTCAGGCCCTCCTCGTCCCGGAACTTCGCGAGCTTCTCCGGCTTGTCCGGCGAGATGCCCAGCACCGTCACGTCGGCGTCGTCGAACGCCGTGAGGTTGTCGCGGAAGTCGCAGGCCTCCTTGGTGCACCCCGGGGTGCCGGCGGCCGGGTAGAAGTACACGAGGACGCGGTGGCCGCGGAGGTCCGCCAGCGACACCGTCTCGCCCCGATCGGAGGTCAGCGAGAAGGCGGGAGCGGGTTGACCGGGGGCCAGGCGGGTATCGGCGGTCACGGGCGGGCAGGATAGCCGCCGACCACCGGCCGGTCGCGAACGAGCGCGACGGTCAGCGCGACCGACGACCAACGGGAGGTGCCGTGGCACGGGACACGGACGCCATCGAGAAGGACATCCAGCAGGCACGCGAGGCGCTGGCCGGAGCCCTCGACGAGCTCTCCGAGCGGGCCAACCCGCAGCGACTCTCGGAGCAGGGCAAGGAGATGGCCGCCCAGAAGTGGGCCGATCCACGTGTCAAGTACGCCGTCTACGCCGCCGGCGCGCTCGTGGGGCTCCTGATCCTGCGCAAGCTCTTCAAGTAGGCAGGTCCGGCCCCGGTGGCGAGGTGGTACAACCGCCTCGCCACCGCACCGGCTGCGTCGCCGGACAGTCGAGGAGGACCGCAGTGCCCGAGCTGAGCAAGGCCGCGACCGAGTTCCGACGGGCGCGGGATCTGCTGCTCGAGCGGCGCGAGGACTACGACGCCGCGCTGCGCGACTTCGCCTGGCCGCAGCTCGACGAGTTCAACTGGGCCCTCGAGCACTTCGACGCGATCGCCTCCGACCCCGGCTCCGCGCAGCGTCCGGCGCTGTGGGTCGTCGAGGAGGACGGCCGGGAGGCCAAGTACAGCTTCGCGGACATGAGCGAGCGGTCGAACCGCGTCGCGAACTGGCTGCGCGCCCAGGGCGTCGGCCGGGGCGACCGGGTGATCCTCATGCTCGCCAACCAGGTCGAGCTGTGGGAGACGATCCTGGCGGTGATGAAGCTCGGCGCCGTGCTCATCCCGTCGACGCCGATGCTCGGGCCGGCCGACCTGCGCGACCGCATCGACCGCGGCAACGCCCGTCACGTGGTGGTCCGCGACGTGGACGTCGACAAGTTCGACGACGTGCCGGGCGAGTACACGCGCATCGCGGTGGGGGACCGCATCACCGAGCCGTGGCTCGACTTCGCCGCCGCCCAGGACGCGCCCGCGGAGTTCACGCCCGACGGCGCCACCAAGGGCAGCGACACGCTGCTGCTGTACTTCACCAGCGGCACGACGGCGAAGCCGAAGCTCGTGGAGCACACGCACACGAGCTACCCCGTCGGCCACCTGTCGACGATGTACTGGATCGGCCTGCAGCCGGGCGACGTGCACCTCAACGTCGCCTCGCCGGGCTGGGCCAAGCACGCGTGGTCGAACGTCTTCGCGCCGTGGATCGCCGAGGCGACGATCTTCATCTACAACTACACCAAGTTCGACGCCGACCGGCTGCTCGACGTGGTCGTCGAGAAGGGCGTGAGCACGTTCTGCGCGCCGCCGACGGTGTGGCGGATGCTCATCCAGGCCGACCTGACGCGCGTGCAGGTGCCGCTGCGCGAGGTGGTCGGTGCCGGGGAGCCGCTGAACCCCGAGGTCATCGAGCAGGTCCGCGAGGCCTGGGGCATGACGATCCGCGACGGCTTCGGGCAGACCGAGTCGACGCTGCAGATCGGCAACCCGCCGGGCCAGCCCGTCAAGGACGGGTCGATGGGCCGCCCGCTGCCCGGCTACCCGATCGTGCTCGTCGACCCGGTGAGCGGGGAGCGCGGCGACGAGGGCGAGATCTGCATCGACCTGGCGGCGCGGCCGCTCGGGCTCATGACCGGCTACAAGGACGACCCGGAGCGCAACGACGAGGTCATGCGCGACGGGCTGTACCACACCGGCGACGTCGGCTCCCGCGACGCGGACGGCTACATCACCTACATCGGCCGCTCCGACGACGTGTTCAAGGCGTCGGACTACCGGATCAGCCCGTTCGAGCTGGAGAGCGTGCTCATCGAGCACGACGCGGTCGCCGAGGCCGCGGTCGTCCCGTCGCCCGACCCGCTGCGCCTGGCCGTGCCCAAGGCGTACGTGGTGCTCTCGTCGCGATACGAGGCCAGCCGCGAGACGGCGCTGGAGATCCTGCGCCACGCCCGCGAGCACCTGCCCGCCTACAAGCGGGTCCGGCGGCTGGAGTTCTCCGAGCTGCCCAAGACGATCTCCGGCAAGATCCGGCGCGTCGAGCTGCGGACGCGCGAGACCGACCTGCGCGCCGACCCCTCGGCCGGCTCCGCGCCCGAGGGCGAGTACCGCGACGAGGACTTCCCCGAGCTGCGGCAGTGACCTTCTCGTTCCCCGTCGTGCCCCGCTACGCGGAGATCGACCAGCAGGGCGTGGTGTTCAACGCGCACTACCTGACGTGGTTCGACGAGGCGTTCACCGGCTTCCTCGACCACGTCGGGCTGCCCTACCCGGAGCTGATCGCGTCGGGTGTCGACGTGATGGTCGTGCACTCCGAGCTGGACTACGGCGGCTCGGTGCGGTGGCGGGACGACGCACGCGTCGAGGTGGCGTGCGAACGGCAGGGGACGACGAGCTTCACGCTGGGGTTCACCGTGTACCGGTCGGCGGACGAGGTCGCGGTGACCGGCCGCAACGTCTACGTCGTCGTGGTGCGCGACCCCGGGACCGGCGAGTGGAGCAAGGCTCCCGGCATCCCCGCGGAGCTGGCGGCGGCCCTGGGCTGACGGTCTCGTGGTCCGTCAGCCGTGCATGGATCGGGCGGCGGGTCACCCACCGCGGCGAACGCGACCAGGACGCCCGGCGCCGTGACCAGCCACAGCAGCCCGAGGACCGCCCAGACCACGCTCAGCGCGACGCCCACGCGCCGATCATGGCGTGCGCGCGGTGCACCGGTGAGCGGCCGTGTCAGGACACGGTCGACCACGCACGGAGCGCGGACGGCAGCACCGCGCCGCGGCGCAGGGCGTCGGCGTCGATCGAGGCCAGGGACGGGAACCGGTCCAGGCGCGAGACCGCCAGCGCCACCGGGTCGTCGACCGGGTCGACGCGCCCCGTGAGGTAGGCCCACTCGTGCTCGTCGGAGCAGTACGGGAGCACCGTGGTGAACACGTCGTCGAAGCGGCGCGTCATCCGCTGGAGGGTGTCGTTGCGCCACAGCGTCGGACAGCCGGCCTGCGAGCACACGACCCCGCCGGGGGTGAGGACGTCGACGCAGCGCCGCAGGAACGCCGCGCCGTAGAGGCGGGCGTGCTGGGCGGGGTCGGTGACCTCGACCGGCTCGTCGGGCAGGTCGACGATCACGACGTCCCAGCGGTCGCCGCGGGCCGCGGCGTCGGCCAGGAACTGCCAGCCGTCGGCGTAGTGCATCCGCACCGGGCCCTCGCCCGCCTCGGCCGCGGCGAGCTCGGCGGGGGTGTAGCCGTAGGGCAGGAGCTCGGCGCACCGGCGCACGCACTCGACGTCGATGTCGACGTGGTCGACGCGCGTGGCGCCGGCGTCGAGCGCCAGCCGGGACACGACGCCCTCGGAGGAGCCGACGACCAGCACCGAGCGCAGCTCGTCGGCCAGCAGCATCGGGGGGACGGCGAGGGCCTCGTGGTAGACGAGCTGGGTCGCCTCGGTGGACTGGCGCTCGCCGTCGCAGAACAGGGAGACGCCCTGCGCGGTGCGCGCGACCATCATGTCCTGCCACTCGGTGCGGCCCCGCCAGATCACCTCGTCGAGGCGCCAGCGCCGCCGCATGCCGGGCGCCAGCAGCTCGTCGACCTCGCGCCCGCCCGCGCCCGGCGCCAGGCCCGCCCCGCGGGCGACCACCTGCGCGCGC
>CADCTH010000274.1 GCA_902805495.1 uncultured Actinomycetospora sp. | reverse complement strand
GTCACGGGTGGACCGTCGGGACCCAGCTCGACCACGCCCGCGGTGATGCGGGCGGTGGCGGTGTCGAGGGCCAGGACGAGCACGCCACGGGACCCTACGGAGCCCTCAGGGCTCGCCGACCAGCCGGGCGGGGCCGGCCAGCAGTGCCTCGCGGACCTCCGGGTCGTCCGCGGTGCCGGTGCGGTCGAGGCGGACGGTCAGGTGCTCGGCGGCGAGGTGCTCGGCGACCCCCTCGCCCCACTCGACCACCACGGCGGCGCGGGTGAGGTCGGTGTCGAGGTCGAGGTCGTCGATCTCGGCGGCGACGTCGCGGGGGTCGGGCGTGGCCGCGGTGCCGACGCCGAGCCGGTAGGCGTCGACGTGCACGAGCACCACCCCGCGGCCCCCGAGCGCGGCGGGCAGCGGCGGGTGCTCGCGGGCGATGACGAACGTCGGCGAGGTGACGGGCCCCTCGACGCCCAGGCCTTCGCCGATCCCGGCGGCCAGGCATGTCTTGCCGGCGCCGAGGGGCCCGGAGAGCACGACGAGGTCGCCGGGCCCGAGGCGGGCGCCGAGCACGCGGCCGAGCTCCGTGGTTTCCGCGGCGGTGGGCAGGGCGACCCGCCGCTCGGCGGTCAGGTCGGTGCTCACGCCCGGCGTCGGGGTCGGCGCAGCCCTCGGCGCGGCCGCTCGGTCCCGGCGCCGCCGCGGCCGGGGCGCAGGCGCCGCAGGACCTGGCTGCGATGGGTGCAGCGGCGCAGCAGCTCGAGCAGCGCCGCGTCGAACTCCCCGGGCTGCTCGAGCATCGCCATGTGGCCCGCGCCCTCGAGGGGCAGCAGCTCGGCGTGCGGCATCTCCGCGGCGATGAGCTCGGAGTGCTCGTACGGGATCATCCGGTCCAGCGTCCCGCCGGCGACGAGGACCTCGCACTGCGAGAGCCCGGCCAGCGCGGCCCGCCGGTCGTGGGTGGACAGGGTGTTGGCGAACGAGGTCAGCGCGTCGAGCGGGGTGGCCGCGATCGTGCGGTCGACGAGGTCGACCAGCGCGGGATCGGTGGAGCGGTCGCCGAACGAGAGCCCCTGCACGAACGCCCAGATGACGTTGGCCGCGACGCGGCGCACGCGGTCGGCGAACACGGGCTGGGCGTGCGCGATGCGGCCGAGGACGTTGACCGTCGGGTTGCGGTGGGACAGCACCGCCTGCTTGAGCCCGCCGGCCATGACGTCGCCCGCCGACGTGCACACCAGCGCGACGCCCGCGACCCGCTCGCGGAACAGCTTCGGGGCGCGCTCGGCCAGCGCCATGATCGTCATGCCGCCCATGGAGTGCCCGACGAGCACGATCGGGCCCTCGGGCACGACGGCGCGCAGGACGGCGTCGAGGTCGGCGCCGAGCTGGGCGATGGTGCAGGAGCGCGCGGAGGCCTGGCCGGAGCGGCCGTGGCGGCGCTGGTCGTAGAGCACGGTGCGGACCGCGGGCTCGGTGAGCTCCGAGAGCATGCGGCGCTGGAAGTGCCAGCACTTGCGGTCGAGGGCGAAGCCGTGGACGAGCACCACGGTCAGCTCGGGCGCCACGTCCTCGACGGGGTCGACCTCCTCGACGGCGAGGCGCACCCCGTCGTCGGCGGCCACCGACGACTCGCGACCGGGCGGCTGCATCCCCAGCCGCGACGGGTGGGCCTTCTCCTCCTCGGAGAGCCGCGCCCGCTCCTTGAGGATCCGTGAGCGCGCCCGCCCGGCGCCGACGGCGCCCGCGGCGGCCGCCCCGCCGATCACCGCACCCGCGACCGCGCCGGCGACGCCCCCGGGCGAGAGGTGGTGCGGGCGGTGCCGGTCGTCGGGGCTCACGGGGAGGACCCCGTCGTCCGCGTCACCCGCGGACGGCAACCGACGCCGGTGACCACCTCGTAGTGGATGGTGTCGAGCCAGCGCGCCCACTCCGACGCCGTCGGCTCGCCCGCGTCGCCGGCGCCGAACAGGACGACCTCGTCGCCGGGGCGCACCGGGGGCACGTCGCCGTCGGCGGGCCCGAGGTCGACCACCACCTGGTCCATGCACACCCGGCCCACGACCGGCCGGCGCCGACCGCCGAGCTGCACCGTCATCGTCCCTCCGAGCCGTCGCGGCACCCCGTCGGCGTACCCCGTCGGCACCAGTGCCAGCACCCGGTCGTCAGGGGCCACCCACTCGTGACCGTAGGAGACACCCTCCCCCGCAGCCACGCGTTTGACCAGCACGACGTGGGTGCGGAACGTCATCACCGGGCGCAGTCCGTGACCGTCCGGGGCCTCGAGCGGGTCGAGGCCGTAGACCGCGATGCCGGGGCGGACGAGGTCGAGGTGGAGGTCGGGGCGGGTGAGGGTGGCAGCCGAGTTCGCGAGGTGCCGCCACGGCCGCGGTCCGCCGAGGCGCTCGGCGGCGGTGCGCCACGCGCCGTCGAGGCGGGCGGCCTGGACGTCGATCGTCGGGTGGGCCGGTGCGTCGGCGTGCGCGAGGTGCGACCACACCGCGGCCACCTCGACGTCGGCCGCGACCCGCGCCGCCTCGACGGCGTCGAGGAGGTCGGCGCGCGCCTCGGGCGGGCAGCCGTTGCGGCTGAGGCCCGTGTCGATCTTGAGGTGGATGCGGGCAGCGCGACCGGCCCGGCCCGCCCCGGCCACGACCCCCTCGAGCTCGTCGCGCGACGAGACACCGAGGTCGACGGCGTCGGCGACCGCGGGAGCGAAGTCCTCGTCGGGCAGGTGCAGCCAGCTCAGCACCGGGGCGCGGACGCCGGCGGCGCGCAGCTCGGCGGCCTCCTCGAGCGTGCAGACGCCCAGCCAGGTCGCGCCGCTGGCCAGCGCGGTGCGGGCCACGTCCACGGCGCCGTGGCCGTAGCCGTCGGCCTTGACCACGGCCATCGTCGCCGCGCCGGCCCCGCGGGCCAGCCCGGCGAGCAGGCCGACGTTGTGGGCCAGCGCGTCGAGGTCGATGCGCGCCTCCACGCGGGGGCGGGTGCGGGTCGTCGTGGTCGACGGAGTGGTCGACGGAGTCACCGGAGGGCCTCCCTCACCGAGCGGATCGCCGCGGGCAGCGCCCGCTGGACGTGCGAGGCGGGGACGGGCACGCCCGGGGTGCCGGCGCCGATCTCCGCGGCCCGGGCGTGCACGAACGCCGCGCAGCCCGCCGCCCACCACGGGTCGAGGCCGGCGGCGAGCAGGGCGCCCGCGACGCCGGAGAGGACGTCGCCGGAGCCGGCGGTCGCGAGCCAGGCACTGCCCGCGGGGTGCACGAGCACGCGCCCGTCGGGTGCCGCGACGATCGTGGCGTTGCCCTTGAGCAGCACGGTCACACCCAGGTCCGCGGCGGCGCGGCGGGCCGCGTCGACGCGGTCGTCGCCGAGCTCGGCGACGCGGCCGACCTCGCCGGCGTGCGGGGTGATGAGCACGGGGTTCCCCGACGCCTTCGCCCGCAGCTCGGCGTGCTGCCCGAGCAGCGTCACCGCGTCGGCGTCGGCGAGCACCGGCAGGCCGGCGTCGAGGAAGTCGCCGAGCGTCTGAGCCCCGGCGTCGTCGGTGCCCAGGCCCGGGCCGACGACCCAGGCCTGCACGCGCCCGGCCTCGCCGACGGTGTCGGTGGCGACGATCTCGGGCCAGGCGGCACGGACCTCGTCTGCGGCGCTCCCGGCGTAGCGGACCATGCCGCTGGTGGACAGCGCCGCCGCCCCGGACGCGAGCACGGCCGCACCGGGGT
>CADCTH010000273.1 GCA_902805495.1 uncultured Actinomycetospora sp. | reverse complement strand
GCCGTCGTCGTGCACCCCGGCGCCGCGTACGGGTCGAAGCGCTGGCCCCCCGAGCGCTTCGCGGCCTGCGCCGTCGCCCTGCGCCGCGCCGGCCACGCCGTCGTCGTCGCCGGCGGCCCCGACGAGCGCTCCCTCACCGCCGAGGTCGTGGCCCGCGCCGGCCTGCCGCCCGACGCCGACCTCGGCGGGCGCACCGACCTCGCCGGCCTGCTCGACCTCGTCGCCGCCGCGACGCTCGTCCTCGCCGGCGACACCGGCATCAGCCACGTCGCGACGGCCTTCGGGACGCCCTCGGTCACGCTGTTCGGCCCGGTCCCCCCGACGCAGTGGGGTCCGCCGCCCGGCGGGCCGCACGTCGTGCTCGGCGACGACACCGCCCGTCGCGGTGAGCGCTTCGCCGACGACCCGGACCCCGCCCTGCTCGCCGTGACCCCCGCCGAGGTGCTCGCGGTGATCCCCCTGCCCGGGGCCGTCCGCGCCTAGCATCACCCCGGTGAGGGTGCGCTACGAGCTGCTGGGCTGCGCGCTCCACGGGCACGCGCTCGTCGGCACCGACGCCGCCACCGTCCGCACCCAGGACGCGCTCCTGGTGCGCGAGGACGCCGACGGCCTGCGCTGGCACCGCTGCCTGCGCTGCGACGCGTGGGAGCCGCGCGAGACCCCGCGGGAACCGGCGCGCGACACCGTCCCGGGTCCCGACGAGGTCGAGGTACCGCTGCGCGGGCGGCCGCTGCGCGACCGCTACGTGCTGCGCCTGATCGCCCTCGACCGCGCGCTGCACGTCGTCGGCCTCGCCCTGCTGGGCACGGCGGTCCTGCTGTTCGCGGCCCACCGCGAGGCGTGGGGCCCGACGGCCGGGCAGATCGTCGGCATCCTGCAGGCCGGCCTCGGCGGGCCGGTCGGCCACGGCGGCCCCACGCTGCTCGTCGAGGTCGAGCGCGCCTTCGCCGTCCCCGCCCGGACGCTCTACACGTTGGCCGCGGTCCTCCTCGCCTACGCCGTGCTCGAGGCGGTCGAGGCCGTCGGGCTCTGGTACGCGCAGCGGTGGGCGGAGTACCTGACGTTCGTCGCCACCACCGTGCTGCTGGTGCCCGAGGTGTGGGAGCTGACCCACGGTCCGACGCCCACCAAGATCCTCGCGCTGCTGGTCAACCTCGCCGTCGTGGTCTACCTGCTCGTCGCCAAGCGCCTGTTCGGGCTGCGCGGCGGCGGGCGCGCCGAGGAGGCCGAGCGCGCGCGCGACACCGGGTGGCCGGCGGTGGAGCGCGCCGGACCCGGCACCGACCGGCTGACGCCCCGCTGACCTACGCCCGGCACCCCTGAGGCAGGGCCGGCTCCGGGACCCGCCGCCGCGGCACGAACGCGCCCGCGACGGCGCCGGCGGCGACGAGGCCCGCACACACCGCCATCGCGGGCACGAACCCGGCGAGGAAGTCGGCCGCGTCGGCGTAGCCCCCGAACGGCGCGAACACCGCCACCAGCACCGCGAGCCCCAGCACCCCGCCCAGCTCGCGCAGCGTGCTGTTGACCCCGGCGGCCTTGCCCACGTCGTCGGGGCCGAGGCCGCCGAGCACCGCGTTCGCCGCCGCGGGCATGGCCAGCGAGCCGCCGATGCTCGACACGACGAAGCCGGGCACGAGGTCGCCGTACGACAGCCCCGGCGCCGCGGCGGCGGACGCGACCCACGCCGTCCCGACGGCGGTCAGCGCGAGCCCGACCACGAGCGGCGGGCGGTTGCCCACCCGGTCGGCGAGCATCCCGCCCACCGGGCCCAGCACGAACAGCGCCGAGGTCCACGGCATGAGCCCCAGCCCCGCCTCGAGCGGGGAGAAGCCGAGCCCGACAGCGAGGAGCTGGGAGTAGAAGAAGACCCCGCCGAACACCGACACGAACAGCCCGACCGTGGCGAGGTTGCCGGCGACGAAGCCCGGGGCCCGCAGCAGCCGCCCCGGCAGCAAGGGCGCGGGAGCGCGACGCTGGCGCGCCACGAAGGCGAGGCCGAGCAGCGCGGCGCCCGCGAGCGCCCCGAGCACCTCGGGCGAGCCCCAGCCCGCGCCGTTGCCCCGGCTCAGCGCCCACACCACGCCCAGCGCGGTCCCCGCGAGCAGCACCACGCCCGCGCCGTCGAGCGCGGCGTCGCCCCCGCGGGACTCCGGCACGACCACGAGCACCAGGGGCACGACGACCAGGCCGATCGGCACGTTGAGCCAGAACACGAGCTCCCAGCCGACGAGGTCGGTGACGACGCCGCCGAGCCCGGGCCCGGCGAGCACCGCCAGCCCGGTGACGCCCTCGAGGATCCCGAGGGCGCGCCCGCGCCGCTCCGGCGGGTAGGCGGCGGCGACCAGCGCCAGCGCCAGCGCGGTGACCGCGGCGGCGCCGACGCCCTGCACCGCCCGGGCGACGACGAGCGTCCCGACACCGGGCGCGAGCGCGCAGGCGGCCGAGGCCGCGGTGAACAGCACGAGGCCGGCGGTGAACACCCGCCGTCGCCCGAAGCGGTCGCCGAGCGCGGCGGCCGGCACCAGCAGTACCGCGAGGGTGAGGTTGTAGGCGTTGACCGTCCACTCCAGGGCCTCGACGTCGCCGCCGAGGTCGGCGCGGATGCTCGTCAACGCCGTGGAGACCACCAGGGTGTCCAGCGCGCACATCAGCGAGGTGACCGACGCGAGCAGGAGCACCCCCGTGCGCTGTCGCGGGCTCATGGCCCGTCCTCCTCCGACCGGCGGCGGGGCCTGTCCCCGCCCTCACGGAGTCCGGACCGGCGCCGGGCGGCGGAGTCATCGGTCGGTGTGGGATCCGTGTGCGGCGCCACGGGGGCCCTCGGTTGCCGGGTCCGGGCGACGGGTACGCAAGCCCGGTGCCGAGCCGCCGCCCCTCCTGGACGTCCGTGCCGGTGGAGCTCGTCCGCGACGTGGCGGCGACGCTGCGGGGCCGTGACCTGGCCGCCGTCGCCGCCGGCCTGACCTACTTCGCCGGCCTCGGTGTCGTGCCGTGGCTGCTGCTCTCGGTGTGGGGCGCGGCGTTGATCAGCTCCCCGGAGACGGTCGCCGTCCACCTCGCCGACCTGCGCCTGCTCGTGCCGCCCGAGATGGGCGCGCGCTCGGTCTACGACGGGCTCGTGCGCGCCGGGCTCGAGCTCGGCCCGTGGGGCGCGCTCGTGACGATCCTCCCGGCGACGTTCTACGGCGAGGGCCTGCGCCGCGCGTGCCTGCGCCTGTCGCCGCGCCGCGACCGCTTCACCGGCTGGCGCGCCCGCCTGGGCCTGCTGCCGCTGGTGCTCGCGGTGCCCGTGCTCGCGCTCGGGGTGTTCGCCGCCGCCCCGCTGATGGCGCAGCTCGCGCGGATCGGCGGGTTCGGGGGCACCCTGGGCCAGGTGGTGGTCGCGTTCCACGTCTCCTTCGTCGCGATCGGCGTCGTCATCGCCTGGGGCTTCCGCGTCGTCGCGCCCGGCGGGCCGGGCTGGATGGCGACCCTCGCCGGCGCCCTCGGCACCTCGGCGGTGATCTCCGGATTCCTCCAGGGCTTCCTGCTGTTCCTCGCCATCCCCATCGACGTCGGCATCCCCTTCGGCGGGCTGCGCGTCGTCGGGGCGACGGTGGCGATCGGGCTCTGGCTCTTCGTCCTGCACGTGCTGCTGCTCACCGGCTGGGCCGCCACCGACGCCCTCGACCGGCGCCTGCGCGGCCGCCCCGGGGACGACGAGACGGACGGGCCCGTGACCGCCCGGCCCACGACGGAGCCGCCGGACCACGACGGCCCCACCCCGGACGACCCGCGTCCCTCGCCCGCGGCGGTGGCCGTCGGGGCGGGACGATGAGCCCCGCGACGCGCACCCGACCGGCCGTCCGCCACCGGATCCCGGCCGTCGCGACCCTGCACGCCATTCCCTGGGCGCTCGGCGCGGGCGTGGTCGGCGTGCAGATCGCGTTCCCGCTCACCGGCGGCGGCACCCCGGCGCTCACCGTGCTGGCCGTGGCGCTGTTCGCGTGCGCCTCCGTGGGCCACGCCCTGCTGACCCGCGGCCCGGCCGCCGCGGCGGGCCTCGTGCTCGTCGCCGGCGGTGGCGGCCTGCTCGTCGAGTCCGTCGGGCTCGCGACCGGCCTGCCGTTCGGCGAGTACCGCTACACCGGCTCGCTCGGCGCCGCCGTGCTCGGCGTCCCGGTGGTGGTGCCCGCCGCGTGGACGATGATGGCCTACCCGTCGCTGATCGTCGGCCGGCGTCTCGTCGCCGCGCTGCGCCCCCGCCGCCCGCGCCTGGTGACGACGCTGCTCGGCGCCTGGGCGCTGACCGCCTGGGACGTCTTCCTCGACCCGCAGATGGTCGACGCCGGCCACTGGTACTGGCTCGACCCGACGCCGAGCCTGCCCGGGGTGCCGGGCATCCCGGTGTCGAACTTCGCCGGCTGGCTGCTGGTCGCCCTGCTCGTGCTCGCCGCGCTCGACCGCGTCGTGCCCGACCCGCACGCGGGCGACGACCGGCTGCCGCTGGCGCTGTGGGCGTGGACCTTCCTGTCCTCGACGATGGCCGCCGCCGTGTTCTTCGGGCGCCCGTCGGTGGCGCTGGTCGGCGGGCTGCTCATGGGGCTGGTCGGGGTGCCGCTGCTGGTGGTGCTGCGTCGCCACGGGTCCGGCCCGCGGGTCCCGGCGTGAGGGCCCTGGTCGGGGCCGGCACGACCCTGGCGCTCGCGTCGCTGGGCCTCACGGTCGACAACCTCCGGCGCCTGCGCACCCCCGATCCCGCCGCCGCACCGCCCGCCGAGGGCGCCGCCGTGCTCGTCCCGGCGCGCGACGAGGCCGCCGGCATCCGCGACTGCGTCCGCGCGCTGCTCGCCGCCGTCGACGGCTGGCCCGCGCCGGTGGAGGTGCTCGTCCTCGACGACGGCTCCACCGACGGCACCGGCGCGCGGGTGCGGGCGCTCGGCGACCCGCGGGTCCGGGTGCTCGACGGGGTGGAGCCGCCGGCCGGCTGGCTCGCGAAGCCCTGGGCGTGCCACCAGCTCGTGGGCGCCGCGCACCCCGACGCCGGCGTGTACGTCTTCGTCGACGCCGACGTCCTGGTCACCCCGCACGGCCTCGCGGCGACCGTGGACCTGCTGCGCCGCGCCCGGCTCGACCTCGTCTCCCCGCACCCCCGCCAGCTCGCCGAGGGCCCGGCCGAGCGGCTGGTGCAGCCGCTGCTCGCGTGGTCGTGGCTCGCGACGCTGCCGCTCGGGCTCGCCGAGCGCTCGCCCCGGCCGTCGCTCGCGGCCGCCAACGGGCAGGTGCTCGCCGTCGACGCCACCGCCGACCGGGCCGCCGGCGGGCATCCCCGCGGCGAGGTCCTCGACGACCTCGGCCTGCTGCGCGCGCTCAAGCGGGCGGGCCGGCGTGGGGTGGTCGCCGACGGCACGGACGTCGCGGCGTGCCGCATGTACCGCGGCGCGGCCGAGCTGCGCGAGGGCTACACGAAGTCGGCCTGGGCGGCCTTCGGCGCGCGCGGCGCGGCGGCGGGCGTGCTCGCGCTGCTCGTTCTCGTGCACGTGGTGCCCGCGGTCGCCGCGCTCGGCGGG
>CADCTH010000272.1 GCA_902805495.1 uncultured Actinomycetospora sp. | reverse complement strand
GACCCGCCAGAGATCCACATCTACCGCGCCGGCGCCTAACTGAGCGGCATTGCACCACATCCACCACTGGCTCGACGGCGGCGACACCGCGGTGGAGAACATGGTGCTGCTCTGCCAGCACCACCACCTGGTCATCCACCACGACCACTGGGTCCTGGAGATGATCGACGGGCTCCCGTGGTTCACCCCGCCACCCTGGATCGACCCCGACCGACGACCACGACCCGGCGGACGACCACGCGTCCCCACCTGACGCCGCGTCGGCATCCCTACGACGCGTGCTCGCGCAGCAGCGTGAGGACCTCGGTGCCGTAGCGCTCGAGCTTCGACGAGCCGATGCCCGGGATCGCCACGAGTCCCGACGGATCGTGCGGCCGCTGCTCGGCCAGGGCGATCAGCGTGGCGTCGGTGAACACGACGTACGCGGGCACCGAGCGGGCCTTCGCCTCGGTGGACCGCCAGGACTTGAGCGCCTCGAGCAGCGACTCGTCGATGTCGGAGGGGTGGGTGCTGCAGCGCCCGAGCTTGGCCGACCCGGCGTCGGCCAGGGGCTTGCCGCAGATGCGGCAGACGGGCTTGCCCCGTCCCCCGCCACCGCCGTCACGCCCGGTGGGCTGGCGGGCGGCCGGGTGCTCGTCGGGCACCAGGCCGTAGAGGAAGCGGCTGCGCCGCCGCGACCGCCGCCCGCCCGCCGAGCGCGACAGCGCCCACGACAGCCGCAGGTGCACCCGCGCACGGGTGACGCCGACGTAGAACAGCCGCCGCTCCTCCTCGACCGCGGCGTCGTCGCCGTCGGCGTGCTGGATCGGCAGCGTCCCGTCGGTGAGCCCGACGAGGAACACCGCGTCCCACTCGAGGCCCTTCGCGGCGTGCAGCGACGCCAGCGTCACGCCCTGCACCGTGGGCGGGTGCTGGGCCTGCGCGCGGGCGGTGAGCTCGGCCTGGAACGCCCCGAGGTCGGCGTCGGGGACGCTCGCGACCAGCTCCTCGGCCAGCTCGGCCAGCGCCCGCAGCGACTCCCAGCGCTGGCGTGCGGCGCCCTGCCCGGCCGCGCCGGCGGGCGGCTCCGTGGTGAGGCCCTGCTCGCCGAGGACCGCGCGGACCAGCGACACCATGCCCGCCCCGACGGCGTCCTCGGGCGCGCGCGCCGCCGCGGTGCGCAGGGCCGCGACCGCGGTGCGCACCTCGGTGCGCTGGAAGAAGCGCTCGCCGCCGCGCACCTGGTAGGCGATGCCGGCGTCGCCGAGCGCCTGCTCGTAGACCTCCGACTGCGCGTTGACCCGGTAGAGCACCGCGATCTCCGCCGGCGGAACGCCGTCGTCGATCAGCTCGCGGATGGCGCCGGCGACGGCCACGCCCTCGGCGGGCTCGTCGTCGTGCTCGGAGAAGTCCGGCGCCGGGCCGGGCGGGCGCTGCCCCTCGAGGCGCAGCCGCGATCCGGCGGCCCGCCCGCGGGCGGCGCCGATGACCGTGTTGGCCGCGGCGACGAACTGCGGGGTGGAGCGGTAGTCGCGCACCAGGCGCACGACCGTGGCCTCGGGGAACGTGCGCGGGAAGTCGAGCAGGTAGGACGGGCTGGCCCCGGCGAACGAGTAGATCGTCTGGCTGGCGTCGCCGACCACGGTGAGGTCGTCGCGCCCGCCGAGCCACGCGCGCAGCAGCCGGTGCTGCGCCGGCGTGACGTCCTGGAACTCGTCGACGACGAAGCAGCGGTAGCGCTCGTGGAACTCGTGCGCGACCTCGGGGTGCTCCTCGAGCGCGGCGGCGGTGTGCAGCAGCAGGTCGTCGAAGTCGAGCACCTCGGCACGGTTCTTCAGCGCCTCGTAGGTGCTGTAGACCTTCGCCACCTGCTCCGCCGGCGCCGGCACGTCGCGGGCGTCGCGGGCGGCCGCGGCGGCGTAGTCGTCGGCGGGCACGAGCGAGGCCTTGGCCCACTCGATCTCGCCCGCGAGGTCGCGCAGAGACTCCCGCGTCGTGGGCGCCCCGACGCGCTGGGCGGCCTGGCCGACGAGGCGCAGCTTGCCTTCGAGCACCTCCCACGGCGCGCCGCCGACGACGCGCGGCCAGAAGTAGCGCAGCTGGCGCAGCGCCGCGGCGTGGAACGTGCGCGCCTGCACCGGAGGCCGCCCGGGCCCGTCGACGCCGAGGGCGCGCAGCCGGGTGCGCATCTCCCCCGCCGCGCGCGCGGTGAACGTGACGGCGAGGACCTGACCGTAGCCGACGTGGCCCGCGGAGACGAGGTGGGCGATGCGGCGCGTGATCGTCCGCGTCTTGCCGGTGCCGGCGCCGGCGAGCACACACACCGGCCCGCGCGGCGCGAGCACCGCCTCGCGCTGCTCGGGATCGAGACCCTCGGTCGCCGCGTCCTCTCCCCTGCCCACGACGCCATGCTCTCAACACGCCCCGACGGCCGGGGGCAGGACGGGTCAGGAGGATCGGCCCGGCGAGTTCGCCCTCCGAAAAGTCCACGACGGCTGTCGGACCCCCGTGACACGGTGGAGGACGTGCCACCAGCCATCGAGGCCGAGGGTCTCGTCAAGCGCTTCGGCGCCACCACCGCCCTCGCGGGCGCGAGCCTGTCCGCGGCCGAGGGCACCGTGCTCGGCGTGCTCGGGCCCAACGGCGCGGGCAAGACCACGGCGACGCGGGTGCTCGCCACGCTGCTCGCGCCCGACGAGGGGCGGGCCGTCGTCGGCGGGTACGACGTCCTCGCCGAGCCGCACCGGGTGCGCACGCTGATCGGGCTCACGGGGCAGTACGCCGGGGTGGACGAGGCACTTACCGGTGTGGAGAACCTCATCCTCATCGCCCGCCTGCTCGGCCAGCCGCGCGCGGCCGCCCGCGCCCGGGCCGCCGCGCTGCTCGAGCAGTTCGGGCTCACCGACGCCGGCGGCCGCGCCGCCCGCACCTACTCCGGGGGCATGCGCCGACGGCTGGACCTCGCGATGTCGCTGGTCGGCCGCCCGCGGATCCTCTTCCTCGACGAGCCCACCACCGGCCTCGACCCGGCGAGCCGCAACGAGCTGTGGGGCCTGGTCCGCACGCTCACCGACGACGGGGTCACGGTGCTGCTCACCACGCAGTACCTCGAGGAGGCCGACCAGCTGGCCGACGACATCGTGGTCATCGACCACGGCACGGTGGTGGCGACGGGCACGCCCGACGACCTCAAGGCCCGCGCCGGCGCCGGGGTGCTGCAGATGCGCCCGGCCGCGCCCGAGCAGGTGCCCGTCGTGACGCGCGTCGTGGGCGAGCTGGCCGGGGCGGTGCCCACCGTCGAGCACGGCACCGTGTCGGTGCCCGCCGGCGACGAGGCGCTGATGCCCGCCGTGGTCCGCCGGCTCGACGACGTCGGCGTGCGTCTGGCCGAGCTGACGCTGCGGCGCGCCACCCTCGACGAGGTCTTCCTCGCGCTGACGGGGCACCGCGCCGAGCCCGAGGACACCACCCACGACGACGCGAAGGAGGCGGTGTGAGCACCACCCGCGACCTGCCGGGCACGCCCACGGCGGCGAGCCGGCCGGGCGGGGCACCCCGCCGCACCACACCCGCCCAGTGGGCCGCCCAGTCGCTCACGATGGCGTGGCGCAGCCTCGTGCAGATCAAGCACAACCCGTCGGAGCTGCTCGACCTCTCGGTGCAGCCGATCATGTTCGTGCTGCTGTTCACGTTCGTCTTCGGCGGCGCGCTCAGCGGCACCACCGACGCGTACCTGCAGTTCGCGCTCGGCGGGCTCATCGCGCAGAACGCGCTGTTCCTCACCGTCTACACCGCGATCGGCCTCTCGACCGACCTGCAGAAGGGCACGTTCGACCGCTTCCGCAGCCTGCCGATCGCCCGGTCGGCGCCGTTGACGGGCCGGATCACGGCCGACGTGGTCCGGCAGCTGTGGTCCCTCATCGTCCTGCTCGTGATCGGGACGGTCCTCGGCTTCCGCGTCACCACCGGACCGCTCGAGGTGCTGGCGGCGTTCGGCCTCCTGGCCGCGTTCACGGTCGCCTTCACGTGGACGTCGGTGTGGCTGGGGGTGCTGCTGCGCGACCCGGAGAAGGTGCAGGTCTTCGGGTTCACGGTGCTCTTCCCGCTCACCTTCGCCAGCAACGCGTTCGTCCGCACCGAGACCATGCCCGGCTGGCTGCAGGCATGGGTGTCGATCAACCCGGTCTCGCGGTTCGCGGACGCGCTGCGCGGCCTGCTCGTCGGCGGGCCGGTGGCGGCGAACGCGGTCGCGACGCTGCTGTGGGGGCTCGGGTTCATGGCGGTGTTCGCCCCGCTGGCGCTGCACGCCCTGCGCACGCGGGTGTGAGCCCGTTCCGGGTCGACCCCGGGATCAGCAGGGACCGCCCTCCCACACCTGGTCGAGGGCGGCTCCGGGCCCGACGGTCCACACCCCGGGCGGGACACAGTCGGTCGGCTCGACCCGCCCGTCGCGCCACCGCATCCAGGCGAAGGCGTTGCCCGGGGTGCAGTTGTTGAACCGCCACAGGCTGTAGCCGAACACCCCGTAGGTGCCCACGGTGAACGAGACGCCGCACTTGATCGGCGCCGACGGGTGCCCCGCCGGCGCCGGCGCGGCCGTGGCGCTCCCGGCGGTCACGAG
>CADCTH010000271.1 GCA_902805495.1 uncultured Actinomycetospora sp. | reverse complement strand
GCGCGCCCACCTCGACCCGATCGCGCCCGACGGCGCCTGGCCCCGCCCGGCCCTGGTGCGCTGGACGGCGCCGATGCGCACGCGCTGGGCGTCCTGCACGCCGGCCGAGGGGACGATCCGGGTCAGCGAGCGCCTGCGAGAGGTCCCCGGCTGGGTGCTCGACCACGTGCTCGTGCACGAGCTGGTGCACCTGCGCGAGCCGCACCACGGGCCGGCGTTCCGCGCGGCCGAGGCCGCCTACCCGCGCAGCGAGCGCGCGATCGGCTACCTCGAGGGGCTCTCCGCCGGCGCCGGTCTGGAGATCACCGGCACCGACGACGAGCCGGGCGACGGGGACTGACCTACGAGTCGCCGCCCTCGTCCGGCTTCTCCTGCTCGGCCTTCATCTCGGCCTCGAGCCGGGCGAGCGGGTCGTCGAGGTCGGTGAAGCTCTCGGCGCCCTCGGCCCCCGCGGCCGCGCCGCCCTCGACGCGTCCCCGGCCCGCGAGGAAGGTCGAGGGGTCGTCGAGGTCGTCGGCGGTGGGGATGAGGTCCGGGTGCGCCCAGACGGCGTCGCGGCCGTCGATGCCCCGCTCGTCGGTGAGCCGGCGCCACAGGGTCGCGGCGTCGCGCAGCCGGCGCGGGCGCAGCTCGAGCCCCACGAGCGTCGCGAACGTCTGCTCGGAGGGCCCGCCGGAGGCGCGGCGCCGGCGCAGGGTCTCGCCCAGGGCGCCCGCCCCGGGCAGGCGGTCGCCCACCGCGTCGGCGACGACGACGTCCACCCAGCCCTCGACGAGGGCGAGCAGCGTCTCGAGGCGCCGCAGGGCAGCCCGCTGCGACTCGGTGGTCTGCGGCTCGAACATCCCCGAGCTCATGAGCTGCTGCAGGGACTCGGGGTTGGTGGGGTCGACCTCGCGGGCGAGCTCCTCCATCCGCGAGGTGTCGATGGTGATGCCGTGCGCGAACTCCTCGACGGTGGCGAGCAGCCGCTGGCGCAGCCACGGGACGTGGCCGAACAGGCGCTGGTGCGCGGCCTCGCGTGCGGCGAGGAAGACGAGCACCTCGCCGGCGGGCCGGTCGAGCCCCTCGGTGAACGTGGCGACGGCCCTGGGCAGCAGCGCCGCGGTGCCCTCCGGGCCGAGCGGGAGCCCGACGTCGGTGGAGCTGAGCACCTCCTTGGCCAGCTGCGCGAGACCGGCGCCGAGCTGCGAGCCGAAGGCCATGCCGCCGACCTGCGAGATCATCCCGAGCATCGGGCCGGCCATCTGCCGGGCCTCCTCGGGCAGGCCGTCGACCCAGGCGCCGGCGACGCGGCGGGCGACGGGGTCGCACAGCCGCTGCCACGTCGGCATCGTCGTGTCGATCCACTGCGCGGGCGACCACACGGCGACCTGCGAGGTGCCCGACGGCAGCGTGGTCGCGTCCTCGAGCCACAGCTCGGCGAGGCGCGCCGCCTCCTCGGCGGCCCGCTGCTGCTCGGCGCTCGGCGCGGCCTTCTCCTCGGCCCCGAGCTGCTGGTGCGCCATCTGCGTCGCCAGCTTGTAGTTGACCGGCCCCTCGGCGCCCGGCCCGCCCGACTGGGACAGCATCTGCCCGAGCTGGGTGAGCATCTGACCGAGCTGGCCCATGTCGAAGCCGCCCGGGCCGCCGGCACCGCCGGGGAGACCGCCCATGCCGGGCAGGCCGAAGCCCATGCCGCCGCCGAAGCCCCCCTGGCCACCGGGGCCGGAACCCTCGGAGCCGGAGCGGCGGGACGACTCGTCGTCGGGATCGGACGGCCCGAAGCCGAAGGGCAGGTCACTCATGGTGTCGACGGTACGCGGACGCAGGGCTGATCGGGGTCGCGCGCGCACGCCCACGGCGAACGCACCCGTGGGCGCGCCCGGCCCCGGATCGGACGCGCACGGCCGATCACTACCCTCGGTGCCCGTGACCCGGCTGCGCGCGACCCTGGCGCTCGGACTCGTGCTGGCCGGCGTGCTCGGGCTCCTCGGGGCGACCGTCCGCGTCCCGTTCGTGGCGCTCGGCGACGGGCCGACGTTCGACGTGCTGGGCACCGGCGCCGACGGCCGCACCGTGGTGGAGGTCAGCGGCCCCGTGCCGGTCTACCCGGCCGGCGGGCAGCTGCGGATGACCACGGTCGCGGTGACGACGCAGGTGACCCTGTTCGGCGCGATGGTCATGTGGGCGTCCGGCGAGGAGCAGGTGCTGCCGCGCGAGTCGGTCTACCCGCCCGGCCGCTCGAGCGAGCAGGTCGACCAGGAGAACACCCGCCAGTTCGCCCAGTCCGAGACCGACGCCGAGGCCGCGGCGCTGCGCCACCTCGGCTACCCGACCGCGGTGCAGGTCGGCGCGGTGCTCGACGGGTCGCCGTCGGCGGGGCTGGTGGCCCCGGGCGACCGGATCGTCGCGGTGGACGGGCGCCCGGTGACGACGCCGCAGGAGGTCGTCGATGCGCTGGCGCCGACGCGTCCCGGGCAGACGGTCACCGTGACCGTGCAGCGCGGCCCGCTCGGCGCGCCCGGACCGCGCACCGACGTGGCGGTGGTGGCCGCGGCCCGCCCCGACGGGGACCCGCGCGGATTCCTCGGCGTCACCCCGACCAACGTCGTCGACTCGCCGGTCGACGTGCGCATCAGCCTCGGCGACGTCGGCGGCCCGTCGGCCGGACTGGTCTTCGCGTCGGCGATCGTCGACAAGCTCACGCCCGGCGACCTCACCGGCGGGCACGTGGTCGCGGGCACCGGGACGATCGACGCCCTGGGCCGCGTCGGCGACATCGGCGGCATCCGCTTCAAGATGGACGCCGCGCGCCACGACGGGGCCACCGTCTTCCTCGTCCCCGCGGGCAACTGCGCCGAGGCGGTCACCGCGGTGCCCGAGGGAATGCAGCTCGCCCGTGTCGGCACGCTGTCCGAGGGGATCACCGCGCTGCAGGCGGTGCGCGAGGGCCGTCCGCCCGCACCCTGCTGAGGCGCCGCCGTCGCCGGTGAGCGGGGCCGGTGCGGACCACCCGGTCCGGAGCAGGGCGGGAACGGATCCGGACATGCCGGGCCACGGCGATCCCACACGGTGTTCGTAGAGTGGCGTCCGCACGCGCGGCTCTGCGCCTGCGCAGGACCCACCCAGGAGTGTGACCCCGTGGCCAACCGGCCCCCGACGGCGACCCCCCAGCTGTCGCGACGGACCAAGACGCTGCTGATCGTCGCCGCCGTGGCGCTCGTCGTGCTGCTCGGCGGCGCGCGGTTGGTCGACGTCTACGTCGACTGGGCGTGGTTCGGCGAGGTCGG
>CADCTH010000270.1 GCA_902805495.1 uncultured Actinomycetospora sp. | reverse complement strand
GTCGACAACCGCGCCCTGCTCGCGGCCCTGGGCGCCGCCGGGCGCGCCCGCGGCGTGGTGTCCGCTCCCGGGCGCGTGACCCGGGTGCTCGACGACGGGGCGCGGGTGACCGGGGTGGAGGTCGACGGCGCCGAGGTGGTCGCGGCCGACCGCGTCGTCGTGGCGGCGCGGGCGTGGTCGGCGGCGCTGCACCCGGCGCTGGCGGGGCGGGTGCGTCCGGTGAAGGGCGAGATCCTGCGGGTGCGCGCCCGGCGCTCGTCGCTGCCGCCGCCCGTGCGCACCGTGCGGGCGGCGGTGAACGGGCGCCCGGTGTACGCGGTGCCGCGCGACGACGGGCGCATGGTGGTCGGCGCGACGCAGTACGAGGCCGGCTTCGACCCCGACGTGCTGGTCGGCGGGGTGCGCGACCTCATCGGCGACCTCGAGCGGGTCCTGCCGGCCGTCGCCGACGACGCGCTCGAGGAGGCCGCGGCGTCGTTCCGGCCCGGCACCGACGACAACCTGCCGCTGCTCGGTCCCCTCGGCCCGGCGGGTCTCGTCGCGGCCACCGGGCACGGGCGCAACGGGATGCTGTTGGTCGCCGTCACCGTCGACGCGGTGACCGCGGTGCTGCGCGGGGAGGCCCTGCCCGACGTCGCCCGTCCCGCCGCCGCCGCGCGTACCGTGGTCGCCGGAACCACGGGAGCCCGGACGGACGCGGGCTGAGAGGGGGCCCCGCCGGATCTCGATCCGGCAGTGGCCCCGACCGTCGAACCTGATCCGGATCATGCCGGCGCAGGGAGGGGGAGGCCATGGAGGTCATGGACGTCTGGCTCAACGACGATCGCCGCGAGGTCCCGGCGGGCACGACGGTGGCCGTCCTGATGAGCGAGCACGGCGTCCCGGAGCGGGGCGTGGCGGTGGCCGTCGACGGCGCGGTGGTGCCGCGCGCATCGTGGGCGACGGTGCGGCTGGTCGATGGCACGCGGGTCGAGGTCCTCACCGCCGTCCAGGGAGGGTGAGCATGGAGCCGCTGGAGATCGGGGGCCGCAAGCTCGGCTCGCGGCTGATCATGGGGACCGGGGGCGCGGCGAACCCCGCCGTGCTCGAGCGGGCGCTCGTCGCGTCGGGCACCGAGCTGACGACGGTGGCGATGCGTCGCCTCGACGCGGGCGGCGCGCCGGCGGTGCTCGCGCTGCTCGAGCGGCTGGGCATCGAGGCCCTGCCCAACACCGCCGGCTGCCGCACCGCCGCCGAGGCCGTGCACACCGCGCGGATGGCGCGCGAGGCGTTGGGGACCGACCTGGTGAAGCTCGAGGTCGTGTTCGACGAGCGGACCCTGCTGCCCGACCCCGTCGAGCTCCTCGACGCCGCCGAGCAGCTCGTCGACGACGGGTTCACGGTGCTGCCCTACACGAACGACGACCCGGTGCTCGCGGCGAAGCTCGCCGACGCCGGGTGCGCCGCGGTGATGCCGCTGGGCGCGCCGATCGGGACGGGGCTGGGCATCCGCAACCCGCACAACATCGAGATGATCACCGCCTCCTCGCCGGTGCCCGTGGTGCTCGACGCGGGGATCGGCACGGCGTCCGAGGCGGCGCAGGCGATGGAGCTGGGGTGCGCGGCGGTGCTGCTCGCGACGGCCGTGACCCGCGCGTCGGACCCGGAGGCGATGGCCCACGCCATGCGCCTCGCGGTCGAGGCCGGCCACGCGGCCCGCGGCGCCGGGCGCATCCCCCGCCGCTTCTGGGCCCAGGCCTCCAGCCCCGTCATCCCGGGCCAGGACGGGCAGGAGTGAGTGTCAGCGAAGTGGCGTCGCGGACGTTGAGTGTCCGTATCGGTACTTCGATCACCGGAGTCAGAGGCCCGCGACGGCCAGGCGCCCGGCGGCGTACATCGGCTCGGTGGAGCGCAGGGCGCGGCTGAGGACGAATGCGCCTTCGAGAGCGGCGAGGATGCCCAGCGCGCGCTCGCGGTCCTTGCCGAGACGCTCGGTGAGGACCCCGGTCCACGACGTGAAGACCTCGGCGGTGGCCTGGCGGAGGACCTCGTCGGTGCTCGCGACCTCGAGGGCGACGGTCGCGATCGGGCAGGCGTCGACGTAGTCGGTCTCCTCGAGCGTCTCCGCGGCCCCGGCGAAGACCGACCACACCGACTCCGCGGTGGTGGCCTGCGAGTCGTAGACGGCGAGGACGAGCGCCTGGAAGTAGGCACCGCTCGCGCGGATGACCTCGGCGCCCAGCTGCTGCTTCCCCCCGGGGAAGTGGTGGTAGAGCGAGCCGAACGGGGCCTCGGCCTGCGCCACCACCGTCTTGAGTCCGGTGCCGGTGTAGCCCTGGCGCCGGAAGAGCTCGGCGGTGGCGAACAGGATGCGGTCGCGCGTCGGTGGCTTGTCCACCTCGCGATCCTATGCTTCTCTCTCACTAGAGCGATCTATCCAGAGGCGCGGGGTGAGGGCATGCGAGGGACGCTGGCTGCTGTCGCGAGCGGGGCCGCCGCGGGGCTGGGTGCCCGCGCGCTGGTCCCCGTGGCGTTGCGGGGCAAGTTCCGCGGGGACGTCCGCCGGCTGAACGCGGGGGACCCGTCCACCCTGCTCGGGGCCTATGCCGATGACGCCGTGCTGCACTTCCCACAGGGCGACCACCGGTTCTCCGGCCCGTGGCGGGGCAAGGCCGCGATCGAGCGCTTCCTGCGGACGTTCGTCGACTCGCGCGTCCAGGGGCAGCTGCGCGACATCGCGGTGAGCGGCCCGCCGTGGGCGCTGACGATCTGGGCCCGCTTCGACGACCACGCCGACGCCGACGACGGCACGCGGCTCTACGAGAACCGGGCCGTGCTGGTCCTGCGCACGCGCTGGGGACGCGTCGTCGACCACGAGGACTTCTTCACCGACACCGGGCGCATCGCCGCCTTCGACCGGGCGCTGGCCGAGCGGGAGCTCGTCACGTCAGCCCGCTGACTCCGCCAGCTCCTTGAGGCGCGGGAGGGTCGCCTCGATGCTGCGGGCGTTCATGTCCGGGAAGGACGTGCGGTCGATGAGCGCCGGGCCGAGCGAGGTCGACCAGTCGAAGGTCTCGGTGACCCGGGTGCCGCTCCCGACCGGCTCCAGCTCGTAGCGCCAGCGGTGCCGGCCGAAGTGCCGCCAGGCGATGCGGCGGTCCTCCTCGAACTCCACGACGGTGTTGGCGATCCGGTACGGCAACCGGATGCGCATGGCTACGCCGAACGTCGCGCCCAGCGACAGGCGCGCCGGCCCGGAGACCGCCGAGCGCACGGTGCCCGAGCCGTCGAAGTCGGGGTGACGACGCGGGTCGGCGAGCAGGTCGAACACCGTGCGCGGCGGGGCGTCGATCTCGATCGAACGGGACACCTGGCGGTCGGTCACGCCCGCCGCCTACCCACGCGCTGGACCGAGGATGCGGATTTCCTGGCGTTCAACGCCAGCGTGGCCCCCACGCTGGCACGGCGGTCAGGACAGGGCCACCGGCAGCGCGTCGACGCCGTAGACGATCGAGGTGGTGCGGAAGGGCTGGTCGTCGAGGGTGCCGGCGTCGTCGGCGAGGCGCAGGTGCGGGAACCGGCGCAGGAGTGCGGGGTAGGCCGCGCGCAGCTCCATGCGCGCCAGCTCGGCGCCGATGCAGCGGTGGATGCCGTGCCCGAAGGCCAGGTGCGGCGTCGGCGGGCGGCGGGGGTCGAAGCGCTCCGGGTCCGGGGTCAGGCGCGGGTCGCGGTCGGCGCCCGAGAGCGATACCAGCAGCCCGTCGCCCTTGCTGATCTGCACGCCGCCGAGCGTCATGTCCTCGGTGGCGAAGCGCGGGAACGCGATCTGGACGACGGTGAGGTAGCGCAGCAGCTCCTCGACGAACCCGT
>CADCTH010000269.1 GCA_902805495.1 uncultured Actinomycetospora sp. | reverse complement strand
CGGCAGCCACGAGCACCCCGCGCCGCATCCGCGCGAGCACCGCCCGCACCGCCACCCCACCGAGCGAGCCCGCCGCCGCGGCCGCCACCCCCACCCCGATCACCACGTCCTCGAGCCTGCGGGCCTCGCGTCACCACGTCACGGATCTCTTCGCGACCCTGTGGACGCATCCGGCCGATGGGGACGGCGGACGGAGCAGTGGCGCGAGCTCCGGTGGCGCGCCTCCGGGCGCGAGCGAGGGACGCCTTGACTGCGTCCCACGGAGGCGAGGTGACCTTCGCTGCACAGCCGACGAGCGCCGAGGCCCGACGCGCGCCCCGAGCTCGACGCCGCGCTCAGTCCGGCAACTGCAGCAGGTCCACGTCGACGCTCGCGGCGAGGGCGTCGCGCATCGCCGCGCGGGGCGCCGGCCGGCCCGTGAACTGCTCGACCTGCCCGAAGGCCTGGTGCAGGAGCATGTCGAGCCCCGTGGCGACCGGCAGGCCCCGGGCCGCGGCGGCGGCGGCCAGGGGTGTCGGCCAGGGGTGGTAGACCGCGTCGAGGAGCACCGACCACGGCGGCAGCGTCGCGACGATGCGCTCGGCCAGCGCGGGCTCGAGGGCGTCGGCCGGTGTGGTGTTGATCAGGACCTTCGCCGTCACCAGGTCACCCACACCGAGGTCGGCCCAGGTGACCGCGCGACGGTTGAGGCCGTGGGCGCGGGCCACGGCCATGGTGCCGGCGGCCCGGGCGACGTCGCGCACCACCAGCGTCACCGCCTCGCTGCCGATCTCGTGGATCCCGGCGAGCGCGGCGCACGCCGTGGCCCCACTGCCCAGGATCACCACGTCCGCGATCCCCGCGGAGATGGTCGGGAAGTGCCGGACGCCCGCCGCGCGCAGGGCGCCGGCGACCCCGTCGACGTCCGTGCAGTCGGCGACCCAGCCGCCGTCGCGGGGCACGAGGGTGTTGGCGGCCCCGACCCGCTTGGCCCGGGGGCCCACACTCGACGCCAGCTCGAGGGCCGCGCGCTTGGCGGGCATCGTCACCGACAGGCCGGCCCACGACGCGTCCCGGGCCGCGACCCAGGCGGGCAGCTCCTCGGCGCTGCACTCGACGGTCTCGTAGGTCCAGTCGTCGAGGCCCAGCGCGGCGTAGGCCGCGCGGTGCAGGACCGGGGAGCGGGAGTGCGCCACGGGCGACCCCAGGAGCGCGGCGCGCACGATCAGTAGACCCCCCGGGCCTGGGCGAGACGGCGGTTCGCGTCGTGCTCCTCGGGCGTCACCGCGAAGCAGGACAGCCCGCTGGTCTCGCACTTCACGAAGTACACCCACGGCCCCGGTGTCGGCTCGAGCGCCGCGGCGAGCGCGTCCGAGCTGACCGCGCCGATGGGGGTCGGGGTCAGCCCGAGGTTGAGGTAGGTGTTGTACGGCCCGGGCCGCGCGCGGTCGTACGGGCTGGTCAGGAGCGTCTGGCGGTCGAGCGGGTAGTTCACCGTCGAGTCGAACTGGAGGCGCATCGGCACCGCGAGCCGGTTGACGATGACCTGGGCGACCTTGCCGAAGTCGGCGGGCACGCCCTCGCGCTCGGCGAGCGCGGCGATGATCAGCGCGTCGTACGGGTCGACGCCGCGGGCCTCGGCCTCGCGCACCAGCCCGCCCGCCTCGAGGCGCGGCACCGACGCCTGCACGACCTGCGCGAGCGCCTCCCGCGCTCCGGTGCCCGGCGCCAGGTCGTAGGTCCCGGGCGCGAGCAGGCCCTCGAGGCGGCGGTTCGGCTCGGCGCGCCGGACGCCCGCCAGCGCCCACGACGGCACCCCGAGCTCCGCGGGGTCGGTGGTGGTCATGGCGGTGCGCAGGTCGTCCACCGACGCGCAGCGCTCGGCGCCGGACTCGTCGACGATGCACGTGGAGCGCGCGATCTGCGACAGCACGCCCGGCACGGTGGCGTCGCCGGCGCCGACGGTGTCGTCGAGCTGGACGCCGCTGCGGATCTCCAGGCGGCCGACGCGGTTGGCCGGGTCGAGCAGGGCGTCGACGGCGCCGGCCGCCGACATCTGGCGTCGCAGCTGGTAGAAGCCGGGCTGGATGCCGCGGCCGTCGGGGTCGTCCTCGGCCGCGTCGCCGAACGTGCGCGCCGAGGCGACGACGTCGGCGCGGGCGAGGTCGTCGCCGATCTCGCGGGTGGACGCGCCGTCGGCGACCTCGACGACCACCCGGCCGGTGCCCGGACCGTCGTAGTCGGGCGGGAACACCACGCCGAGCAGGTCGCGGGCGAAGAACACCCCGCCGGCGAGCGCGAGCACCAGCAGCGCGGCGATGCCCGGCCACAGCCACCGCCGCCGGCGGCGCGCCGCCGGCGGGTCGTCGTGGCCGAGGAGCTCGGTGACGGCGTCCTCGTGCTCGTCCTCGCGGCGGTCGTCGCCGAGCAGCCAGCCGGCGTCGCCGTCGCCACCCGAGCCCGCGTCCTCCCGGGCACCGACCGTCTCCGTGATCGCCGGGTCGTCGGCCCGGTCGGCCCCGTCGGGCGCGT
>CADCTH010000268.1 GCA_902805495.1 uncultured Actinomycetospora sp. | reverse complement strand
TCGCGGGGATGTGCCCGACGAACTGCGTGGCGCCGCGCGAGCCGCGCCGGCCGTCGAACAGCACCTCGAACTCGCGCCCGGAGGTCGCCTCCTCCAGCGCCGAGCTGCCCAGGCGGCGCGTGCGCGGACCGGGCGGCACGTCGCGGGCGGACGCCGTCGCCCACGGCCCGGGCGGCGCGGGCACCAGGACCGACTGCAGCTCGAGGTGCTCGGGAACGTCGAGCGACCACGTCTCGCCGGCCCGCAGCAGCACCCCGGTGCCCTCGGTGAGCTCGTCCGTCACGCCGTCGACGAGCAGCAGCGCCGCGCCCGCGGTGACGAGCAGCAGCTCGTCGGCGCCGTCCTCGCGGCGCGGCAGGCTGCGCCCGGCTGCGGCGGTGAGCACCCGGTGGACGAGCGGCTCGGCGTACCCGGCGCCGTCGAGCACGGTGCGGACCTCGACGGTGTCGCCGTCGCGCCGCTCGGCGGGCACGTCGGCGGGTGAGCGCACCGTCCCCGGAGGGGTGGTCGAGGGCATCCGGACCGTCCTTGCCTCGGGGTACTGTCCGCGCGCCACGTCGACGAGCGCCGAGGAGAGTAGCGCCGTGAAGATCCTCCGCCACGCGTCCGCCACCTGGAGCGGCCCCGTCCCCACCGGCACCGGGAGCATGCAGCTCGGCCGCGCCGGCGCCGAGCTCCCGTTCTCGCTGCGCTCGCGCACCGAGGACGGCGTCGCCCAGACCAACCCCGAGGAGCTGGTCGGTGCGGCGCACGCCGGCTGCTTCTCGATGTCGCTGTCGAACCTCGTCGAGGAGGCCGGGCTCGACCCGGTCGCGATCCGCACGACGGCGACCGTGACGCTCGAGCAGGGCGGGAGCGGGTTCACCATCAGCCGCGTAGACCTCGTCACCCGCGGGCAGGTGCCCGGGCTCGACGACGCAGGGTTCCGGGCGCTGGCCGAGAAGGCGAAGGCGACCTGCCCGGTCTCCAAGCTGTACGCGTCGGCGCAGCTCACCCTCGACGCCGCGCTCGACGCCGACGCCGGACAGGGCTGACGCCCGTGCCGGCGCCGGAGTCGTTCACCGACATCACCTACGAGGTCGAGCAGGACGCCTGGGCGGTCATCACCATCGACCGGCCCGAGCGGATGAACTCCTTCCGCGGCCGCACCGTCGACGAGCTCATCGCGGCGTTCAAGCACGCCTGGTCCGACCGCCGGGTCGCCGCGGTCATCCTCACCGCCACCGGCGACCGCGCCTTCTGCACCGGCGGCGACGTCAAGGAGCGCGCCGAGACCGGCGGCTACGGCGAGACCGAGTGGGGCACCTTCGAGGTCGAGCGGCTGCACCGGATCATCCGCGACATCCCCAAGCCGGTGATCGCGGCGGTGAACGGCATCGCCATCGGCGGCGGGCACGTGCTGCACGTGCTCTGCGACCTCACCGTCGCCGCCGACACGGCGACCTTCGCGCAGTCCGGTCCGCGGGTCGGCTCGTTCGACGCCGGCTTCGGCTCGGCCTACCTCGCGCGCGTCGTCGGCGAGAAGCGCGCCCGCCAGATCTGGTTCCTGCTCGACCGCTACGACGCGACGACCGCCGAGCGCTGGGGCCTGGTCAACGAGGTCGTGCCGCGCGAGGAGCTGCTGCCCACGGCGCGGGCCTGGGCCGCCAAGATGGCCTCGTACTCCCCCACGGCGCTGCGCTTCCTCAAGCACTCCTTCAACGCCGACACCGACCACCTCAGCGGGCTGTCGCACCTCGCCTTCGACGGCCTCGAGCTGTTCTCGGCCACCGAGGAGGCGCAGGAGGGGGCCCGCGCCTTCGCCGAGAAGCGCCCGCCCGACTTCTCGCCGTACCGGTGAGCGTCCCGCACGAGGTCGTCAACCCGCCGGAGCTCGGGACGCCGTCGGGCTTCAGCCACGCCGTCGTCTCGCGCGGCGGGCGCACCGTGTGGCTCGCCGGGCAGACCGCGCTCGACGCCGAGGGCCGCATCGTCGCCCCGGGTGACGTCGTGGCGCAGTTCGAGCAGGCGCTGGGCAACCTGCTGACCGCCCTGCGGGCCGCCGGTGGTGAGCCCGAGCACCTGGTGACGATGACGACGTACATCGTCGACGTCCCCGACTACCGGGCGCACGCGCGCGAGCTCGGCCGCGTGTGGCGCCGCTTGGTCGGCACGCACTACCCCGCCCTGGCGGGGATCGGCGTGACCCGGCTCTGGGACGACGACGCCCTGGTCGAGGTGCAGGCCGTGGCGGTCGTCCCGGACCCGCCGGGCTAGGGCACCGCGACCGAGCCGCCGACGGACGGACCGCCGGCGACCGACCGCCGCCGCCTGTCGCGACCGCCGGGGCGGTGGTGCAGGTGCCTCGGGGCGCCGGCCGGGGCGCCGGCCGGCGGGAGTGACGGCGCCTCCTGAACTGCCCTCGAACCCGAGGGCAGTTCGGTAGCCCGCAGGCAGACCCGTCCGGGCCGCGGCGGCCCGGAGGGCAGGGGCGTGCACGGTGCCGCCCGGACTACGCGCGCACGGGCGGGCCGTGGGGCTACTGCTGCCCAGCTTTCTGCCCGGTCAGGGACCGCACGATGACCGCCCTCGCCGCCCGACCTTCCGGCACGGGCAGCAGCGGGTAGACGTGCACCAGGCCCGCGCCCTCGTGCAGGTCGACCTCGACGCCCGCGGCGCGGGCGCGCTCGACGAGCAGGCAGGTGTCGGGGTGCGTGATGTCACGCGTGCCGGAGAACACGGTGAGCGGACCGAGCCCGGCGTGGTCGGTGAGCAGCGGGCTCACGAGCGGGTCCTCGAGCGGCAGCTCGCCTCGCCACAGCGCGGCGGCCACGTGCACGCCAGGTCGCGCCAGCCACGGGTCGTGCGGCTCGACCAGCGCGATCTCGGGGTTGGTGAGCCGCAGGTCGAGCGCGGGGGCGATCAGGACCGTGCGGCCGAGCGGCGGCACGCCGCGGTCGC
>CADCTH010000267.1 GCA_902805495.1 uncultured Actinomycetospora sp. | reverse complement strand
GCGTCGACGGCGGCCTGCGCGCGCGACGGGGTCGGCGCGGGCGTGGTCGTCGGGGGCGGCGTGGTGGTGCGGGGTGGCGTCGTCGCGACCGGCACGGGCGCCGTGGCCGGGCGCGGGGCGTCTGCCTGGGCGCACCCGCCCACCAGCGCCACCGCGACCAGCGCGGCGGCGACGAGGCGCGGTGCGCGACGGGACGGACCGACGATCACGACGCGATCCTGCGCCCGTTCGTGTGAAGTCCGCACGTCGAGAACGGCCCAGCACGCGGACGTCACACACCTGTCACGTCCCGGCGATCACGCCGCCAGCGCCACCTCGTCCGCGCGCAGCGCCGCGACGACGCGCTCGGTGACCGTCCGCTGCACGGCCCACTGACGGCCCGGCTCGGTCGTGACGGTCAGGCGCAGCGTCATGCCCGGCGCCCGGAGCTGCTCGGCGCCGAGCACCTGCGGCGCCCCGAGCACGTCGGCGCCGTGGCCGGCCTCGTCGATGCCCGCGGCGGCCGCGGACTCGGCGACGGCGGCAGCGTGGGTGATGTCGGTGTCGATCGCCAGCGGCACGTCGACGACGGCGACGGCGTGGTCCTGGGACGCGTTGCCGACGCGCTCGATCGTCCCGTTGCGCACGTACCAGACCATCCCGGCGACGTCGCGGACCGTCGTGGTGCGCAGGCCGACGCGCTCGATGGTGCCGACGGCGTCGCCGAGGTCGACGGTGTCGCCGACGCCGTACTGGTCCTCGAGGATCATGAAGATGCCGGACAGGAAGTCCCGGACCAGGTTCTGGGCACCGAAGCCGACGGCCAGGCCGAGCACGCCGGCCGCGGCCAGCACCGGCGCGAGGTTCACGCCGACCTGGCCCAGGGCCATCGTGAACGCGGTCCCGAAGATCAGGATGGTGGCGGCGTTGCCGATCACCGAGCCGACCGTGCGGGCGCGCTGCGCCCGGCGTGCGGACCCGAAGGCCCGGATGCGGTCGGCGTCGGTGATCCCGCGGCGGCGCCGCAGCAGGGTCACCAGGCCCGGCACGCCGGCACCGGCGCTGGCGTGGCCGATGACGCGGATCACGACGGCGCGCGCGAGTACCGCGACGACGACGATGAGGGCGACCTGGACGCCCGTGCGCACGAGCGCGTCGAGGGTCGGGGCAGGGGAGAACGGCACGGCAGGACCTCGGGGGGAGCGGATCGGGGAGGGACGCCGGGACCGCACCGTGCCGGGAGCGACCCGGCCGGGGCAAACCGCCTGCGCACACGTCCACCCACGACGAGATCACCGCGGAGCGGGCGCGTCGGGCGTCTGTGGGACTGCGCGGAAGGGTAGAGAACCGGACATGGCCACCAGCAGCGCGAGCACGGCGCGCCAGCGAGACCGCTCCCCCCTGCTGGTCGCGGGGGCGGTGGCCATCGCGGTCCCCGGCCTCGTGCTGCACGTCGTGGGGCTCTCGCTGTCGCACCCCGTCGACGCCCTGCTCTACGGCGTGGCGATCGTCGGCGCGGCGTTCCTGCTGTCGTGGGCCGCGGAGGCCGCGCAGGTCGACATCTCCGCGGGCCTCGCGATCGCCCTGCTCGCCCTCGTCGCGGTGCTGCCCGAGTACGCCGTCGACTTCGTCTTCACGATCCAGGGCGGCGAGGCCTACGCGCAGTACGGCCCGACCTGCCTGCCGCCGGGCTCGACCGAGCAGTCGCCGTGCGGGCTGGCGCTGGCCAACATGACCGGCGCCAACCGGATCCTCGTCGGCGTCGGGTGGGCACTCGTGGTGCTGCTCGCCGCGATCCGGCTGCGCCGCGGGGGTGCCGACGCGGGGCAGTCCGGCGGGGCGGGGACGTCGCACGAGCCGGGCAAGCCGACGAAGGTCACCCTGCTGCGCACCGACGCCGTACCGCTGGTGTTCCTGCTCCTCGCGACCGTCTACTCGTTGACCCTCCCGCTGCGGGAGAGCCTCACGCTCGTCGACACCGTCGTCCTCGTCGGGATCTTCGTGCTCTACAGCATCCGCGTGGCCAAGGCGCCCGCCGAGGACCCCGACCTCATCGGCCCGTCGGCCTGGATCGGCCGGATGGACGCGGGCAAGCGCCGCTTCGGCTACATCGGGCTCTTCGTCGTGGCCGCTCTGATCATCGTCCTGTGCGCCGAGCCGTTCGCCGACTCGCTCGTCCAGACGGGCACCGAGCTGGGCATCAGCCAGTTCTTCCTCGTCCAGTGGCTCGCCCCGCTCGCCTCCGAGGCCCCCGAGCTGCTGGTCGCCGGTCTCTACGCCTGGCGGCTCAAGACCACGGACGCGCTCGCCACCCTGGTGTCGTCGAAGGTCAACCAGTGGTCGCTGCTGGTCGGGACGCTGCCGATCGTGTTCGCGCTGTCCGCGGGTTCGTTCAACGGCCTGCCCATCGACGTCGTGCAGCGCGAGGAGCTGCTGATCACCGCCGCGCAGTCGCTGTTCGCGGTGGCGCTGCTGGTCACGCTGTCGATCACGGTCTACGGTGCGCTGAGCCTGCTCGGGCTGTTCGCCGCGCAGTTCGTCCTCGCCGCGACCCTCCCGGCGCCGCTGCAGGAGCTCGAGCTGCTGATCCTCTCCGCGGTCTACGTGGTGGCCGCGATCGTGCTGTTCGTCCGGCACCGCCAGTCCCTGGTGGCACTGGTCCGTGACGGCCTGCGCACCCCCTACTCCGAACTGACCGAGGCGAAGTGACGCGACGCAAGCTCGCCGTGATGCTCGTGCACGGCGTCGAGAGCGCGGGCGAGCAGTACGCCGATCGCGCCATGCGCCTGCTGGGCGAGGAGTTCACCCGCATCGCCGGCGTCCCGGCGGCCGAGGCGCTGGTGATGGAGCCGGCGTTCTGGGCGCCGGTGTTCGAGCCGGGGCAGGAGCAGCTCAGTGAGCGCCTCGGGGGCTCGAGCTCCCGCTTCCTGCTCGGGGCGCTCGACAAGCTCGCGAGCCGGGCCAGCCAGGGCTCGACGCTGGCGCTGCTCGCGGCGGCGTCGACCGCGGGGCTGCGCTGGCTGCCCGGGCTGGGCGACGCGCACTTCCCGACCCTGCGCTGGCTGATCGTGCACTACCTGGGCGACGCGGTCGCCTACCACTCGGGCACCGACGGGACGGGGCACTACGAGCAGGTCCAGGCCACCCTCGCCCGCTCGCTGCACACCCTCGCGGAGAAGGCGGGCGGTGACGCCCCGCTCGCGGTGCTCGGGCACAGCCTCGGCAGCGTCGTGTCCAGCGACTTCCTCTACGACCTGCAGTGCGCGGGCGAGGGGAGGCCGCTCGCGTCGCCGGCCCGCGCCGAGCTCGGGGACACGCCGATCGAGCGCGGCGAGACCTTCGGCTGGTACTACACCCTGGGCAGCCCCCTGGCCCTCTGGGCGCAGCGCCACCCGGGGTTCGGGGTGCCGCTGACCGTGCCGCACCCGGAGTTCAGCGAGCGCCACCCGCGCCAGCGCGGCGAGTGGATCAACGTCTACGACCCGGACGACATCATCAGCTCCCGGCTGCGCCCGTTGTCGGACGCGTGGGCCGCCGCGGTCACCGAGGACCGCCGCGTCACCGTCGGCCCCTGGCCCCTGGGGCTGACGCCGCTGGCCCACCCGTACTACTGGAACGAGCGCCGCGTCATCGTCCCGATCGCCTCGGCCCTGGCGCAGGCCTGGCACCGCCTCTGAGCGGAGAGCGCGCGGTCACTCGCCCCGCACGCCGGCGTCGACGAGGGCCCGGCAGGCCCGCGGGCCCGGCGAGTTCGTCGCGGCCACGCAGCCGCGGTAGGCCTGGGCGGCCGACTGGCCGTTGATCACCGGGCCGTCGCCGTCGACGACGGGCCGCTCCCGCGCGGTCGTCGACCGCGGCACCCGGGTGGTCCGGGTCGTCGTCGCCCGGGTCGTCGTCGCCCGGGTCGTCGTCGTGCGGGTGGCCGACGGCGTCGTGGTCGTCGGCGGGGCGACGACGACGGACGGCGGCGCGGACGTCGGCGGCGCCGTCACCGCCGGCACAGCGGGTACGGCGGCGACGACCGGCGCGACCGGGACGTCGCTGGTCCTCGCGATCTGCACCCCGGCCCCGGTGCCCACGGCGATCGCCACCACGGCCAGGGCCCCGACGGCCCACGAACGGATCTCCGACACGCCCGGGCATCGCGTCCCGAGGCCCGAGGGTTACCGGTGGACCCGACGATCGCTCGCTCGGCCCATCCCGGCGCTCACGGGAGCGCCGCTCAGACCCGCGCCTGCTCCACCTGCTCGACGCGGTCCTCGGCGGCCATCTCGGTGAGCTTGCGGCCGGCCTCGGCGTCGCGGGTGAGGTTCTCGCCCGTCCGCGGGTCGAAGACGTGCACCTTGCGGGTGTCGATCCAGAACTCCGCGTCGCGGCCCTCACGGATGCGGCTGGTCGAGTCGATCGAGACCACGGCCTGGGTGCGCAGCTGCTCGGAGTCGAGCTCCTGGGAGAGCTCCTTGAGCTGGTTGGCGACCTCGACGGGCGCGTCGTACGGGATGTAGGCGTACTGGGCGTCGCCGAGCCACTCGGTGACGTCGACCTTCGCGGTGAAGGTCGCTCCGTGCGACCTCTTGGCCTCGTCGACGAGGCTCGCGTCCTCGAAGTACTCGGGCCGGATGCCGACGAGCAGCAGGTCGCGGCCGGCGATCTTCTGCGCGCGCTCCTCGCCCAGCTCGATCGCCCCGAACGGCGTCGACAGGCTGGTTCCCTCGACGGTGGCGGGCAGGAAGTTCATGGGCGGCGAGCCGATGAACCCGGCGACGAACAGGTTGACCGGCTGCTCGTAGAGCTCTCGGGGGGAGGCGACCTGCTGGATGATGCCCTTGCGCAGCACGCAGACCCGGTCGCCCAGGGTCATCGCCTCGGTCTGGTCGTGGGTGACGTAAACGGTGGTGATGCCGAGTCGGCGCTGCAGCCGCGAGATCTCGGTGCGCATCTGACCGCGCAGCTTCGCGTAGAGGTTGGACAACGGCTCGTCGAAGAGGAACGCGTCGGCCGCGCGCACGATCGCCCGGCCCATGGCCACGCGCTGACGCTGGCCACCGGAGAGGTTGGCGGGCTTGCGCTGGAGGTGCTCGTGCAGCTCGAGGACGTCGGCGGCCGCGTTCACCCGCTTCTCGATCTCGGACGCCGGCGTCTTGGCGAGCCGCAACGGGAACGCGATGTTCTCGTACACCGACAGGTGCGGGTAGAGCGCGTAGTTCTGGAACACCATCGAGAGGTTGCGGTCGCGCGGGGCCTTCTCGTTGACCCGCGCACCGGCGATCCGCATCTCGCCCGAGGTGATGTCCTCCAGACCGACGATCATCCGCAGCAGCGTCGACTTCCCGCAGCCCGAGGGACCCACCAGGATCATGAACTCACCATCGGCGATGTCCAGGCTCACGTCGTTGACGGCCTGGAAACCGTCGCCGTACTCCTTGACGATGTGGTCCATCTCGATCGAGGCCATGGGCTATCCCTTCACGGCGCCGTTGGTGAGGCCGGCGACGATGCGCCGCTGGAAGAGCAGGACGAGGACGACGACCGGGATCGTCACGATCAGCGCCGCGGCGGCGATCGGCCCGGTCGGTGACTCGAACTGGGAAGCGCCCGAGAACAGGCCGAGCGCCGCCGGGACCGGACGGGACGCCTCCGTCGAGGTCAGTGTGATGCCGTACACGAAGTCGTTCCAGGCGATGAAGAACGCGATGATCGCGGTGGTGAACACGCCGGGCGCGGCGAGCGGGACGATCACCTTGCGGAACGCCTGCCAGGTGGTGGCGCCGTCGACCTGGGCGGCCTGCTCCATCTCCCAGGGAATCTCGCGGAAGAACGCCGAGAGCGTCCAGATCGAGATCGGCAGGGTCAGCGAGAGGTAGGGCAGGATCAGCCCCGGCCAGGTGTCGTAGAGGCCCACCTCCCGCCAGAGGTTGTACAGGGGGGTGGCGATCGCGATGACCGGGAAGATGGCCACGGCGAGCGCGGTCGACAGGATGATCCTCTTGCCGCGGAAGTCGATGCGGGCGATCGCGTAGGCGGCGAACATCGCCAGCACCGACGAGATCGCGGTGGCGATGAGGC
>CADCTH010000266.1 GCA_902805495.1 uncultured Actinomycetospora sp. | reverse complement strand
CGCGCTCGGGCTCGCCGTCGACCCGTGGACGGTGCGCCGGCTCGCGCTCATCGCAGGCGGCGGCGCGGCACGGCGGATCCTCCTGGCGTGCGAGCGCCTCGACCTCGACGCCGCCCGCGCCGCGGGCCTCGTCGACCGCGTCGGCGACCGGGAGACGGCCCTGGCCTGGGCCGCCGAGATCGCCGCCCTCGCGCCCCTGACGCTGGCCTACAACAAGCTGGCCGTCGCCCGGCTGCTCGAGGACGCGCCGGTGCCCGACGAGGTGGCCGCGGCGTTCGACGCCTGCTGGGCGAGCGAGGACCTCGCCGAGGGTCGCCGCGCCCGCGCGGAGAAGCGGGCGCCGGTGTTCCGAGGTGCCTGACGGCATGTGAGCAGTTCTTGGTGTTGGCGCACCGATTTCTGCTCACATGCCGTCAGGCACCCGGCCAGTGCGCCAGCGTGCTGATGTAGAGCTGGCGGACCTCCTCGATGCGCTCGTCGAGGTCCTCGCGGGTCCAGGACGAGACGTCGATCGGCGGCAGCACGGCCACCTGCACCACGCCCGGGTGGATGATCATCGCGTTGCGGCTCATGAGCTCGCCTGTGTTGCGGAACACCAGCGGCACGATCGGCACGCCGGCCTGCATGGCCAGGTGGAACGCGCCCTTCTTGAACTTGCCCGGCGTCGGGGTGGGCGAGCGCGTGCCCTCGGGCGCGATGACGATCGAGGTGCCCTCGCGCAGGCGTTCCACCGCGGGCTCCAGGGCCTTGCGGGCCTGGGCGTTGTCGGCGCGGTCGATGAACGCGGTCTCGAGCAGGCGCATCAGCCCGCCGAAGAGCACGTCGTTGGCCAGCTCCTTCTTCGCCACCGCCGCGAAGTTGCCGCGCAGCAGCCCGCCGAGCACGAGGACGTCGAGCTGGCTCTGGTGGTTGAACAGGAAGACCGCCGGCTGCGCCTCCCAGATGTGCCGCGCGCCGTGCACGTCGAGCGCGACCCCCGACGCCATCAGCGAGAGGTCGCCGCCCAGCCCGATGCCGAGGTTGAGCCCGGCACGCCGGGAGCCCCCGAGCAGCCCGAGCCCGAGACCCGTCGCGAAGCCGCCCATCATCCCGGCGAACGTCGCCGCGGTGCGGACGAGCTCCAGCGGCGTGGTCCAGGGGCGGCCGCTGAAGTCGATGGCGGGCCAGCCGCGCTCGGCGGCGGCCCGCCGCAGGCCGGCCGAGGGGTTCACCGCGGCGGGGTGGGCCACGGTGGCCAGGAACGGGACGTCCTCGCCGCCGTTGGAGTACGCGAAGCTCGCGTCGAGGTCGACGTCGTGGGCCGCCGCGAACTCCTTGACCGCCGCCGCCTTGCCCTCGCCGTAGGGGGAGCGGCCGTCGGGGCGCCCGGTGAGCGTGCCGTCCTCGCCGACCTCGACCGCGGTGTAGATCGTGTGGTCGACGCCGAGGGCCTTCGCGGCGGGCTCGACCTGGAAGCGCGTCGCCGAGCTGGCCAGCACGACGGTGTGGCCCTTCTCCAGGTGCGCGCGGATCAGCCGCCACGCCTCGGGGTAGACGCTCGGCCCGATCTCGTCGCGGAAGAGCTGGTTGCCGATCTTCTCCAGCTCCGCCGGCGTGCGGCCCGCCCAGGTGCGCAGCGTGATGCCGAGGAACTTGCGGAAGTCCTCCTCGCCGTGGAGCCCCTGCCAGCCGCTCGCCAGCGTCTCCAGCGTCGTGCGCGGGTGCAGGTCGAGCTTCTTGACGTGGTGGAGCATGAACGAGGTCACCGAGTAGCCGGCGATGACCGTGCCGTCGAAGTCGAAGAACGCCCCGACCTGCGGGCCGTCGGGCGCGGCGGCGACGGCGTCCATGAGGTCCGTGGCGCTGATCGCCACGGGCGCGGTCTCAGGGTCGGACACCCGCGGACTCCTGTCGGTTGGTCGCGTCGGTCTCGTCGATGGTCACGACCCGTTCCACTACCCCGCGGACCTCGGCGGCGAACGCGCGCCGCCGCGTGGCGAGGTCGGGCTCACCCTCGCCGGTGGCACTGCTCGGGGCCAGCAGCCCTCGGTTGCTGGCCAGGCGCACCGCCGACGCGAAGAGCTCCCGCGACAGCGACTCGGGCCCGTGCAGCTTGCCCTGCAGCAGCAGCTGCTGCGCGACGGCGGCACAGCGGTCGAGCAGCGCGTCCTCGTCGACCGGGGTGTCGGGGTCGTGCTCGGCGAGGCGCTCGGCCACCACCCACTGGGCGTCGACGAACGAGCGCAGCACCCGGTGCGCGCAGAGGAACCGGCTCTGGCGCAGCAGCTTGCGGGTGCGCGCGACGTCGCCGTCGTACGACCGCCAGTCGGGGTCGATGAGCGAGAGCTCCTTGATCAGCTCCGCGCGGAAGGTCTCCTTGTCGGGGAAGAAGAACTCGTACTTGAGCAGGTCGCGCAGCCCCAGCGCCGCCTGGAACCCGCGGGCCAGCGCATCGCGGCCGGTGAGGTCGCCGACCTCGAGGATCGCCAGCTCGACGATCGCGCGGTTGACGAAGTGGTGGATCGCGGAGTTGCGGTAGAACGCCGCGACGATGTGGTGGCCGGGCTCGATGGAGAACACCGGCTCGGAGCCCTCGGTGTAGGCGCTGACGACCTTCTCGCGCCGCAGGGACAGCAGCGCCTCGGCGACCCCGCCGTTCGTGCGCAGCGACTCGACTCCGGTGTGCGGCAGACCGCGGGCGTCGACGTAGTCGAGCACCGGCTCGACGACCCGGCGCACCTGGGAGAGCGTCAGGGCGCGGTCGCGGACGCCGAGCAGTGCGAGCGCCGCCAGCGCGATCGGCGTCACCGGCGTGACCCGGTTGATGCGGACGAAGACCTCGAACGCGGTCTTCTGCAGCGCGAGGCGCCGGGCGGGGGAGTCGTCGACGGCGCTGTGCGGGTCCTCGGACGGTTGCGCGTCCAGTGCCGGGTCGTTGGCCGTGGTCAGCGCGGAGCGCAGCGAGAGCGGCTCGCCGAAGCTCACGTGCACCCCGCCGACGGGACGGCGCTGCGCGCGGGCGTAGCCCATGAGCCAGCGCAGGCCCTCGGGCGTCTTGGCGCCCCCGGTCTGCTCGGCCGCCATCTGGTGCACCTCCTGCAGCTGGTCGTGGATGATCGACACGGGGACGAGGTAGACGTCCTCGGTGCGCCGGGTCTCCACGGCACTGGCCACGTCGGAGAGCAGGCCGTACTTCGGCGGGCGCAGCTTGCCGGTGCGGGTGCGCCCACCCTCCATGTACCACTCGAGGTTGAAGCGCTTGGCGCACAGCCACGAGAAGTACTCGCGCACCACGGCCTTGTAGACGGGGTCGCCGCCGAAGCTGCGGCGGATGAAGATGATGCCGCTGCGCCGCGCGAGCTGCTCGAGCCCGATGATGCGCAGGTTGTCCCCGCCGAGCACGTGGTTGCGCGGGAAGTCGTTGCTGCGCAGCACGTCGGCCAGCACGAACGGGTCGGTGTAGGACCGGTGCGACGGCAGGAAGACCAGCGCGTGGTTGGCGTTGAGCTCGCGCAGCGGCTCGAGGCCCGCCGTGTCGGCGTGCACCGTCCACGCCTTCTGGTGCATGGGCCGCAGCACGCCGGAGAACAGGTCGACCGCGCTGGGGTCGAGCGAGGCGACGATGCTCTCGAGGTCGGTGGCGGCCTCGCCCGCCACCTCGTCCTCCGGCCGCCCCGTGGTGGCGGCCAGGCGCTGGATCTCGCGGCTGAAGTGCGCCGACCCGATGATCTGCCCGGCCACCTCGCGCGGCACCTTGAAGCGGTTGCCGGTCAGCGCCCTCTCGGCCCGGTCGAGCGCGAGGGTGGCCTGGCGGGCCACGAAGCGCACGAAGTCGGCGCTGTCGGGCTGCGCGCGCTCTCGGCGGTGGCGGCGCAGCAGCTCGCGGACCGTCGCGGGCCGGCCGACGACGACGCGGTGGTGCGGGTCCCGGCGGGCGGCGCGGGCGCGGGAGCGCAGCGCCCAGCCGCGGGTGAGGACGTCGGCGAGGCGCAGCAGCGTGCGGTCGGGCTCGGGGTCGGGCGACCACACCACGCGCACCGGTACGAGCAGCGGGTTGTCGCCGCGGGTGAGCCGCGACGCCAGCTGTTCGCCCTCGGCGGGGAGCACCTCGAGGCCCCGGCCGTTGCGTCCCCGGCGGGCGTCGGCGAGCCAGCGGTCGATCATGCGGCGCTCGACGGTGGAGGGGGCGTCGACGAGCACGACGAGGGACCGTTCACCCGAGTCGGGGAGCGTGGCCGTCTCGTCCTGCGTGCTCACGCGGCACCTCCGCCCCTCGCGACGCCGCGGGCCCGGTCGTCGTGGCCGTGCCGGTCGTCCCCGCTCCTGGTCGTCGCGACCTTACCCGTTGGGGTGGCCCGACGACCGGCCGTGAACGGGCGACGGGTTCAGGCCGGTGCGGTGAAACCCCGGGCGATCCGCGTGAACTCCCACGGCGCCTGGGCGATGCCGCTGCAGTCGTCGGCCTCGTCCTCGGTGCCGGGGCAGGAGCCGTTGTCCCGGGCGACGGCCCAGAACCCGACGCCGCCGTAGCCCGACGCGCGCGCGTCGTCGACGACCGCGCGCGCGTCGGCGGGCGTCGTGGTCATGTCCATGTCGTTGCGCCCGAGCATGAACGTGACCCCGGTGCGACGGCGCACGTCGGCGGGCTCGCTGCCCGGCCAGACGCCCTCGAGCTGGCGGACGGCGGTGCGGGCCGCGCCGGTCATGGCCTCGGCCCAGGTGCCGGTGTCGTACGTGTAGTTCATGACCATCAGGTTGACCCGCGCCGCGACCCCAGCGGTGGTGGCCTGCCGGACGAGCTCCTGCGCGTCGGCCGACAGGCCCTCGTCGACGCCGTCGACCTGCACGGTCAGCGTCACGCGCGTGCCGCGCTCGCGCTGCAGCAGCGCCAGGGCCTCGGCGATGCGCCGCACCGACACCGCGCGGCCCCGGTCGGTCTCGACGTCGACGTCGAGGTGGTCGGCGACGACGACGTCGAGCGCGGCGCCGTAGGCGCGGGCCAGGGAGGGCGCGTCGGGGCAGGCGGCCTCGAGGTAGTCGCCGAGCGCGCCGCCCGACGACACGGTCATCGTGCCCCCGCGGGCCTTGAGCGCCGCGATCCGCTGGCCCACCGCGGGGTCGGCCAGCGGGGTGGTGCCGCCCCAGGTCGGTGCGCACGCCCCGTCCTGGCCGGCGAGGACGACCGCGAGCACCACGTCGGCCTGCCCGGTGGCGTCGGCCATGTCGGTGAGGGCCGGCAGCGGCGGGGTGGTGAGGTCGACGTACGGGGCGACGCGCACCGTCGGCAGCGGGCCCTCGGGCGCCGCGACGCCGGGACGCCGGGGACGCGGGGCGTCCTCGCTCGTCCCGCCGGCGACGGTGACGTCGGTGACGTCGGCGACGTCGGCGAACGCCGGCTCCGGCGTCGGCGTCTCGCCGGTGACGACGGGCCCGGTGACCAGCACCGCGACCACCGTGGCCAGCAGGACCGCGCGCAGCGACGGGCGGGCCGTGCTGCGGCGGGCGCGACTCAGGTGTCGGCGGCGTCGTCGTCGGCGGCGCCGCCGTTCGGTTCCACCGGGGGCTGGGGCTGGGTCTCGGCGACGCGCTGCGGGGCGACGTCCTGGGCGGGCGGCACCACGGGCTCGGCCGGGGCCACGACCGCGCGCGGCGTGGTGCGCG
>CADCTH010000265.1 GCA_902805495.1 uncultured Actinomycetospora sp. | reverse complement strand
GCGAGCTCCGCGACGTCCGGGTTCTTCTTCTGCGGCATGATCGACGACCCGGTCGACCAGGCGTCGGCGAGCGTCACGTACCCGAACTCCGCGGTGGCCCAGAGGATCACCTCCTCGGCGATCCGGGAGAGGTCCACCGCGATCATCGCGAGCACGAGCGCGCCCTCGGCGGCGAGGTCGCGCGACGCCGTGCCGTCGATCGAGTTGTCGACGGCGTCGGTGAACCCGAGGTCGCGGGCCACCGCGGCCGGGTCCAGGCCCAGCGACGTCCCGGCGAGCGCGCCCGACCCGTAGGGCGAGTACGACAGCCGCCGGTCGAGGTCCCGGCAGCGCTCCACGTCGCGCAGCAGGGCCTGGGCGTGCGCGCCCAGGTGGTGGGCGAGCAGCACCGGCTGGGCGTGCTGCAGGTGCGTGCGCCCCGGCATCGGCGCGTCGGGGTGCCGGCGGCCCTGGATCAGCAGCGCGTCGACGACACCGGTCACCCCGCGCACCACCGCGCGCAGGGTGTCGCGCAGCCACATCCGCAGCTGGGTGGCGATCTGGTCGTTGCGCGAACGCCCCGCCCGCAGCCGCCCGCCGATCTCGTCGCCGACGCGCTCGATGAGCCCGCGCTCCAGGGCCGTGTGCACGTCCTCGTCCTCGGGGGCGGCGACGAACGTCCCGGAGGCGACGTCGGCCTCGAGGCGCGCGAGCTCGTCGAGCATGGCCTCGAGCTGGGCGTCGGTGAGCAGGCCCGCGCCGTGGAGCACGCGGGCGTGGGCCCGCGACCCGGCGATGTCGTAGGGCGCGAGCACCCAGTCGAACTGTGTCGACTTCGACAGCGCCGCCATCACCGCGTCCGGGCCGGACGCGAACCGCCCGCCCCAGAGCGCGGAACTCTCGGAGCTCACTGCTGGTCGCGCCGGGCGGCGATCTTCGAGGGCAGGCCCCAGAGCTGCACGAAGCCCTTGGCCAGCGACTGGTCGAACAGGTCGCCCTCGTCGTAGGTGGCGAGGTTGAAGTCGTAGAGCGACGCGGCGCTGCGCCGGCCCGTGGGCACCGCGCGCCCGCCGTGCAGCGTCATCCGGATCTCGCCGGTGACGTGCTCCTGGGTGGAGTCGACGAACGCGTCGAGACTGCGGCGCAGCGGCGAGTACCAGAGGCCGTCGTAGACCAGCTCGCCCCAGCGCTGCTCGACCTGGCGCTTGAACCGCGACTGCTCGCGCTCGAGCGTCACGTTCTCCAGCTCCTGGTGGGCGGTGATCAGCGCGATCGCGCCCGGGGCCTCGTAGACCTCGCGGCTCTTGATGCCGACGAGGCGGTCCTCGACCATGTCGAGCCGCCCGATGCCCTGCGCGCCCGCGCGCTGGTTGAGCTGCTCGATGGCCTGCAGCACCGAGACCTTCTGGCCGTCGATCGTCACCGGCACGCCGGCCTCGAACCCGATCACGACCTCGTCGGCGTCGCGGGGCTCGGCGGGGTCCGCGGTGTAGGCGTAGACGTCCTCGATCGGCCCGTTCCAGATGTCCTCGAGGAAGCCGGTCTCGACCGCGCGGCCCCACACGTTCTGGTCGATGGAGTACGGCGAGCGCTTGTTGACGTCGATGGGCAGCGAGCGCTCCTCGGCCCAGGCGATCGCCTTCTCGCGGGTCCAGGCGAAGTCGCGGACCGGGGCGATGACGTCGAGGTCGGGGGCGAGCGCGCCGATGCCGACCTCGAAGCGCACCTGGTCGTTGCCCTTGCCGGTGCAGCCGTGCGCGACGGTCGACGCGCCGTGGGCGCGGGCGGCGTCGGCGAGGTGCTTGACGATCAGCGGGCGCGAGAGCGCCGAGACCAGCGGGTAGCGGTCCATGTAGAGCGCGTTGGCGCGCAGCGCCGGCAGGCAGTACTGCTCGGCGTACTCGTCGCGCGCGTCGGCGACCGACGCCTCGACGGCGCCGCAGTCCAGGGCGCGCTTGCGGATGACCTCGAGGTCCTCGCCGCCCTGCCCCACGTCGACGGCGACCGCGACGACCTCGCGCCCGGTCTCCTCGGCGATCCAGCCGATGGCGACCGAGGTGTCGAGACCCCCGGAGTACGCCAGCACGATCCGCTCGCTCACTGCTCTCCCTCTTCCTGCTCGTGCTCGATCCGGTCGGACGACCGCGCCGTCGTCCGTGTGCTCAGGGTCCGCAGCCGTGCCGCGAGACCGGCCCCGTCGAGGGGCTCGCGGGCGACGACGAGCACCGTGTCGTCGCCGGCGATGCAGCCGACCACCTCGGCCAGTGCCGCGCGGTCCAGCGCGCTGGCCAGGTAGTGCGCCGCGCCCGGTGGGGTGCGCAGCACCGCGAGGTTGCCGGAGTGGTCGGCGGAGACCAGCAGCTCGGCGAGCAGCCTCGACAGTCTGTCGGTGCCGCCCACGACGCCGCGCACCGGGCTGCCGTCGTCGGGCACGACGTAGCGCCCGACCCCGCCGTCGGCCCCGCGCAGCTTCACCGCGCCGAGCTCGTCGAGGTCGCGCGACAGCGTGGCCTGGGTGACCTCGACGCCCTCGGACGCGAGCAGCCCGGCCAGTTCGGCCTGGCTGTGCACCTCGCGCTCGGTGAGCAGCGCGACCACCCGCGCCTGGCGGGCGGCGCGGCTGGTGACACCGCGGGTCTCGGTCACGAGTGCTCCAGCAACCACGTCAGCACGGCCTTCTGGGCGTGCAGGCGGTTCTCGGCCTCGTCCCACACCGCCGAGTGCGGCCCGTCGATGACCTCGGCGGTGATCTCGTCGCCGCGGTGCGCCGGCAGGCAGTGCAGGACCGTGACGTCCGGGCGCGCGCGGGCGACCAGGGCCGCGTCGACCCGGAAGGGCGCGAGCGCCGCGCGGTCGCGCCCGTCGCCCTCCTGGCCCATGGAGGTCCAGGTGTCGGTGACGAGGACGTCGGCGCCCTCGGCCGCCGCCGGGTCGTCGGTGACGGTGACCGATCCCCCGGTGTCCGCCGCCCGCGCGCGGGCCGCGTCGACGACGTCGTCGGCGGGCGTGAAGCCGGTCGGGCCGGCGACCCGGACGTGCATGCCGGCGGTCGCGCCGCCGAGCAGCAGGGAGTGGGCCATGTTGTTGGCCCCGTCGCCGAGGTAGGTCAGGGTCAGCCCGGCGACGGCGCCGTGGCGCTCGGCGACCGTCTGCAGGTCGGCGAGCACCTGGCACGGGTGGAACTCGTCGGTCAGCGCGTTGATCACCGGGACGGTCGCGTGCGCGGCCATCTCCTGGATGCGGTCCTCGCTGCTCGTGCGCCAGACGATCGCGTCGACGTAGCGCGAGAGCACGCGCGCGGTGTCGGCGATCGTCTCGCCGCGCCCGAGCTGGGCGGCGTTCCCGTCGATCATCACCGGGGTGCCGCCGAGCGCGGCGATGCCGACCTCGAAGGACACGCGGGTACGGGTCGAGCTCTTGTCGAACACCACCGCGACCGCCCGCGGGCCGGCCAGCGGCCGCTGCCCGAAGGGGTCGGCCTTCATAGTCGCGGCCAGCTCGAGCACCTCGGCCTGCTCGGCCGGGCTCAGGTCGTCGTCGCGCAGGAGGTGCCGGACAGGGGATCCCGCCAAGGCGAGAGCACCCTCGCCGCTCCTGCGTCGCTCCGAGCGTGCTTCGCCGGCGGGCCCGGGCGCACTCATGAGCCCGCGGCTTCGGCCGCCGCGGCGCCCTGGTCGAGCAGGCCGGGCAGGGCGTCGAGGAACCCGTCGACCTGCTGGTCGGTGACCACGACCGGCGGCGCGAGCCGCACCCGCTCCGGGACGGCGTTGTTGATCAGATAGCCGGACTCGCGGCCGGCCGCGGTGACCTGGGTGGAGATCGGGCTGCGCAGGGCGATCCCGATGAGGATGCCGACGGCGTCGACGTGGTCGACCTGGCCGTGGCCCAGGCCCTCGATCCGCGCGGCGACGTCGCGGCCCAGGGCCGTGGCGCGGTCGAGCAGCCCGTCGGCGGCGATCGTGTCGAGGACGGCCAGCGCCGCGGCGCAGCACACGGGGTTGCCGCCGAACGTCGTGCCGTGCTGGCCCGGGCCGAGCAGGTCGCCGGCCGCGCCGACCCCGATGCAGGCGCCGATCGGCAGCCCGCCGCCGAGTCCCTTGGCCAGCGTGACCACGTCCGGGACGACGTCGGTGCGCTGGTGGGCGAACCACAGCCCGGTGCGCCCGACCCCGGTCTGGACCTCGTCGAGCACCAGCAGCGCCCCGCGCTCGGCGGTGATGTCGCGGGCGGCGCGCAGGTAGCCGTCGGCCGGGACGATCACGCCCGCCTCGCCCTGCATCGGCTCGAGGAACACCGCGGCGGTGTCGTCGTCGACGGCCGCGCGCAGCGCCTCGACGTCGCCGTAGGGCACGAACTCGACGCCGGGCACGAGCGGCTCGAACGGCGTCCGCTTGGCCGGCTGCCCGGTCAGCGACAGCGCGCCCATGGTGCGGCCGTGGAAGGCGTTCTCGGCGGCGAGGATCTTCGACCGGCCGGTGCGCCGGGCGATCTTGAAGGCGGTCTCGTTGGCCTCGGCGCCGGAGTTGCAGAACAGCACGCGTCCCGGGTGGCCCAGCAGGTCGAGCAGGCGCTCGGCGAGCTCGACGGTCAGCGGGTTGATGACGAGGTTCGAGGTGTGCCCCAGCGTCGCGACCTGACGGGACACCGCCTCGACGACGGCCGGGTGCGCGTGCCCGAGCAGGTTGACCGCGATGCCGCCGAGCAGGTCGAGGTACTCGGTGCCGTCGGCGTCCCACACCCGCGCACCCTCGCCGCGCACGAGGCTGATCGGCGGGGTGCCGTAGTTGTCCATGAGCGAGGCGCTCCAGCGGCGGCGGAGGTCCTCACCCGAGATCGTCTGAGTCATTCCTCAGGCCTCCTTCCCGTCGGCCGGGACGACCATCGTCCCGACGCCCGCGCTGGTGAACACCTCGAGCAACACCGAGTGCGCCACCCGCCCGTCGATGACGTGCGCGCGGGGAACGCCGCCCTGGACGGCCCGCAGGCAGGCCTCCATCTTGGGGACCATCCCGCTGGACAGGGACGGCACCAGGGCCGCCAGCTCGACGTCGTCGATCGACGAGCGCAGGCTCGTGCGGTCGGGCCAGTCGGTGTAGAGCCCCTCGACGTCGGTCAGCACGACGAGCTTGCGCGCGCCCAGCGCCTCGGCCAGGGCGGCCGCGGCGGTGTCGGCGTTGACGTTGTGGACCACGCCGTCGACGTCCGGGGCGACCGTCGACACGACGGGGATGCGCCCGCCGGCGACGAGGTCGAGCACGGCGGCCGGGTTGACGTCGACGACGTCGCCGACGAGCCCGACGTCCACCTGCTCGCCGTCGACGGTGGCCGTGCGGCGCGCGGCGGTGAACAGGCGCGCGTCCTCGCCGGAGAGCCCGACGGCGTAGGGGCCGTGGGCGTTGATCAGCCCGACGAGCTCGCGGCCGACCTGCCCGACGAGCACCATGCGGACGACGTCCATGGTCTCCGGGGTCGTGACGCGTAGGCCGCCGCGGAACTCGCCCTCCATGCCGAGCCGGCCGAGCATGCTCGTGATCTGCGGCCCGCCGCCGTGCACCACGACCGGGCGGATGCCGGCGAGCCGCAGGAACACCATGTCCTCGGCGAACGCGCGGCGCAGCGCGTCGTCGGTCATCGCGTTGCCGCCGTACTTGACCACGACGACGGCGTCCTGGAAGCGCTGGAGCCACGGAAGGGCCTCGGCGAGGACCCCGGCCTTGGCGGCGGCGTCGTGCAGCCGGTCGGGGGTGTCGGCGGGGACGGGGATCGAGGTGAGCGTCCGGTCCGTGTCGATGTCGGTCATGTCGAGTACGCGCTGTTCTCCTCGACGTACGCGTGCGACAGGTCCGTGGTCAGCACCGTGGCCCGTCCCTCGCCGGCGCCCAGGTCGACGTCCACGGCGACCTCCGGGCCGGAGAGGTCGGCCTTGCTGCGGTCGCCCACGGCGGCCGCGGCCTCGCAGAGCAGCACCCCGTTGACGGTGACCGACAGCGTCTGCGGGTCGACGTACGCCTCGCTCGCGCCGACCGCGGCGGCGATGCGGCCCCAGTTCGGGTCGGAGCCGAAGAGCGCGGTCTTGACGAGGCTGTCGCGGGCGATCGCGCGGGCGCCGACGAGGGCGTCGCGGTCGTCGCGGGCGCCGGTGACGGTCACCGCGATCCGCTTGGTGACGCCCTCGGCGTCGGCCTGCAGGCCCTTCGCGAGGTCGTCGCAGACCTCCGTGAGCACCGCGGTGAAGGCGTCGGCGTCGGCCTCGACGCCCGAGGCGCCGGAGGACAGCAGCAGCACGGTGTCGTTGGTGCTGGTGGAGCCGTCGATGTCGAGGCGGTCGAAGGTCTGCGCCGTGGCCGCGCGCAGGGCGGCGTCGGCGGTGGCCGCGTCGAGCACGGCGTCGGTGGTGACGACGACGAGCATCGTGGCGAGGCTCGGGGCCATCATCCCGGCGCCCTTGGCGAAGCCGCCGACCGTCCAGCCGTGGCGGCTCCGTGCGGCCTGCTTGTCGACGGTGTCGGTGGTCAGCACGGCGGTGGCCGCGGCGGTGCCGGCGTCCTCGCCGTCGGCGAGCTCGCCCGCGGCGTCGTCGACGCCGTGGAGGAGCTGGTCGATCGGCAGGCGCTCGCCGATGAGGCCCGTGGAGCACACGGCCACCTCGATGGCGCCGCAGCCCAGGACGTCGGCGACCTTCTCGGCGGTGCGGTGGGTGTCGCCGAAGCCGTCGGGCCCGGTGCAGGCGTTGGCGCCCCCGGCGTTGAGCACGACGGCGCGCAGGCGCTGCTCGTGCAGCACCTGCTGCGACCAGAGCACCGGCGCGGCCTTGACCTGGTTGCGGGTGAAGACGCCCGCGGCGACCTGCTCGGGGCCGTCGTTGACGACGAGGGCGAGGTCGGGGCGCTCGCCGTGGGCCCGCAGGCCGGCGCGGACCGCGGCGGCCCGGAAGCCCCGGGCGGCGGTGACGCTCACGGGTGCACTCCTGTCGTGGGCAGGCCGAGGGTCTCGTCGAGGCCGAGGGCCAGGTTGACCGACTGGAACGCGCCGCCGGCCGTGCCCTTGGTGAGGTTGTCGATCACGGCGGTGACGATCAGCCGCCCGGCGTCGGCGTCGACCGCGACCTGGATCTGCGCGGTGTTCGAGCCGACGACGGACTTGGTCGCGGGCTGGACGCCGGCGGGCAGCAGGTGCACGAACGGCTCGGCGTCGTAGGCCTTGGCGTAGGCCTCGCGCGCCTGGCCCTCGGTGACGCCGTCGTCGGCGAGCGGGGCGCTGGCCACCGCGAGGATGCCGCGCGGCATCGGGGCGAGGACCGGGGTGAACGACACCCGGACCGGCTGGGGGCTCACCGTCGCGAGGTTCTGCACGATCTCCGGGGTGTGCCGGTGCCCGCCGCCGACCCCGTACGCGCTGGCCGAGCCCATGACCTCGGCACTGAGCAGGTGCTGCTTGGCCGCCCTACCCGCGCCCGAGGTGCCGGAGAAGGCGACGACGCTGACGTCGGGCGCGACGAGCCCCGCGGCGACGGCGGCGACCGCGGCGAGGGTGCTGGCCGTCGGGTAGCACCCGGGGACGGCGATGCGCGTGCTGCCGCGCAGGGCCTCGCGGGCGCCGGGGAGCTCGGGCAGGCCGTAGGGCCAGGAGCCGGCGTGCTCGCCGCCGTACCAGCGCTGCCAGGCCGCGGGGTCGGTGAGGCGGTGGTCGGCGCCGCAGTCGACGACGAGCACATCGTCCGGCAGCTGGGCCGCGAGCTCCGCCGCGCGCCCGTGCGGCAGGGCGAGGAACACGACGTCGTGGCCCGCGAGCTGCTCGGGCGTGGTCTCGGCGATCGTGCGGTCGGCGAGCGAGGGCAGGTGCGGCTGGTGGGCGCCGAGCGCGGAGCCCGCGGACTCCCCCG
>CADCTH010000264.1 GCA_902805495.1 uncultured Actinomycetospora sp. | reverse complement strand
CGCGCCGCACCCGCCCCGCCGCCGTCGTCACCGCGCGCTCCTCCCGTCGGAATCAGTGAGGGCCCCTCACTCTGGGACGATGACCGGCGGGCGCACGGCCGCATGGCGCGCGGCGTCGCGGTCAACCCCTCGTGCCCGACGGAAGGAGACCGGCATGACGACGCTCGACGACATCCGGGACACGGCCCGCGAGATCCTCGCCGACGGCAAGGGCATCCTCGCCGCGGACGAGAGCACCGGCACGATCACCAAGCGGCTCGAGGCGGTGGGGGTCGAGTCGACCGAGGAGAACCGTCGGCGCTTCCGCGACCTGCTGTTCACCACGAAGGACGTCGAGCAGCGCCTCGGCGGCGTGATCCTCTACGACGAGACCGTCCGCCAGGACGCGCTCGACGGCACGAGCATGGTCGAGACGCTGCGCCGGCGCGGCATCGTGCCGGGCATCAAGGTCGACGAGGGCGCGAAGGACCTCGCGGGCTTCCCCGGCGAGAAGGTCACCGAGGACCTCGACGGGCTGCGCGAGCGCTTCGCCGAGTACCGCGAGCTCGGTCTGCGCTTCGCCAAGTGGCGGACGGTGACGAGCGTGTCGGACACGCTGCCGACCGCGACGGCGATCGAGCTGAACGCCCACGTGCAGGCCCGCTACGCCGCGCTCGCGCAGGAGGCCGGGCTGCTGCCCATCGTGGAGCCCGAGTCGATCATGGACGGCGACCACGGGATCGACCGTTCGGCCGAGGTCACCGAGCAGGTCCTCGCCGCGACGGTCGACGCGCTGCGCCGCCAGCGCGTCGCGCTCGAGGGCGTGCTGGTGAAGACGAACATGGTGGTCTCCGGGTACGCCGGCCCCGACCAGGCGGGCCCCGACGAGGTCGCCGACCGGACCCTCGCGGTGCTGCACCGCACGGTCCCCGCCGCCGTGCCCGGCGTCGTGTTCCTCTCCGGCGGGCAGGACGACGCGCAGGCCAACGCGAACCTCGACGCGATCGCCCGCCGCGGCCCGCAGCCCTGGACCATGAGCTTCTCCTACGCCCGCGCGCTGCAGGGCCGCCCGATGGCGACCTGGGCGGGCGCCGAGGAGAACGTCGCCGCCGCGCAGGACGCGTTCGCCACCCGCCTGCAGCTCACGGGCGCCGCCACCCGGGGCGACTGGAGCGAGGACGCGGAGCGCGCAGCGTCCTGACCGAGGTCAGGCCTGCGGCTCCTGCGGCTTGAGCGAGGCCACGTCCGCGGTGAGCTCGTCGACCGACTCGTACACAGAGCCCGCGCCGGCCTCGCGCAGCTCCTCGTTGGAGAAGCCGCCCGTGCGCACGGCCACCGAGGGCAGTCCGAGGCTGGCGGCGGCGCGGCAGTCCCACACCGAGTCGCCGACGACGACCGCGGCGCCGGCGCCCACGCGCTCCATCGCGACCTGCAGCAGGTCTGGTGCGGGCTTGGTCTGCTCGACGTCACCGGAACTGACCCAGGCCTCGGGCAGGTCCCCCGCCTCGATGAGCTCGGCGTAGCGCTCGACGTGGTGGGGCTTGCCCGAGCTGGCCATGACCAGCCCGTACCCGGCGTCGCGGACGGCCTGCAGCAGCGCGTGGGCACCGGGCAGCGCACTGATCTCGTCCAGCAGCGCGTCGGCCTCCTCGGTCCACGCCGCGCGGATGGCGTCTCCGTGCTCCGACTCGACGTCGTCCCCGGCCACGGCGCCCACCAGCTGGTCGCCGCCCATGCCGATGTGGCGGTGGATGTGCCACACCGGCACGGTCACGCCGTAGCGCCGGAACGCCCGGTACCACGCCAGCGCGTGGTGGTAGTTGGTGTCGACGAGCGTGCCGTCGACATCGAGGATCACCGTGCCCGGGGAGTCGGTCATGCGCGCCGGGCTACCCCCCGCGGCCCCGGTGGCGAAACCCGCGCCCCGCGCGGGTTCCGCCACCCGGCCGGCTCAGCGCGGGTTCTTGATGAAGTCCGCGGCGCGTTCGCCGATCATCATCGTGGTGATGCACGGGTTGACCGTGATGAGGTCCGGCATGATCGACCCGTCGGCGACGCGCAGCCCGTCGACGCCGCGGACGCGCAGCTGCGGGTCCACCGGGGCCATGGGGTCGGAGTCCGGACCCATCTTCACCGTGCACGACGGGTGGTAGACGGTGTTGTGGGTCTTCGCGATGTAGTCGAAGATCTCGTCGTCGGTCTGCGCCGCGTCGCCGGGTGCCTGCTCCTTGCCCACCCAGTCGGCCAGCGCCGGCGCGGCCGCGATCTCCCGGGCCACCCGCACCCCGCGGATCATCACCTCGCGGTCGTGCTCGTGGGTGAAGTAGCGCGGGTCGACGGCCGGCTTGTCGCGGAAGTCGCGGGTCCGCAGGCGCACGGTGCCCGTCGACTGCGCACCGGTGACGTTCGGCGTGAGGCAGAACGTGTTCTCGGTGCTCGGGTAGCCGTACCGGACGAGGTTGAGGTCGAACGGCACCGACCCGTAGTGGAACATCAGGTCCGGCGTCGTCCGGCCCTCGGCACCGGCAAAGATGCCGATTTCCCACCACTGCACCGACTCGGTCGGCATCGGCTGCAGGGCCTCCCACTGCACGAGGCCCTCGGGGTGGTCCTGGAGGTTCTCCCCCACGCCCGGCGCGTCGACGCGGACCTCGATGCCCACCGAGCGCAGGTGCTCGGCCGGCCCGATGCCCGAGAGCATCAGCAGCTTCGGCCCGTCGATGGCCCCGGCCGACACGATCGTCTCGCGGCGGGCGGTGACCTCGATCGTCCAGCGCGTGTCCGGCGTGCGCAGGGCGACGCCGGTGGCGCGCGGACGCGGACCGGAGTCGTCGAAGGTCAGGTGCTCGGCGCGGTAGCCGGTCCAGACCTCGAGGTTGGGGCGGCTCGCCATGACCGGGTGCAGGTAGGCCGCCGACGCCGAGCTGCGCGTGCCGTCGGGGTTGGCGTTGACCTGGAACCAGTTGGCGCCGCGCAGCACCGTGCGACCGGTGTTGAACGGGGTGGTCGGCAGCCCGACCTGCTCGCGGGCCTCCAGCAGCGCCCGCCCGCAGGGGTCCTTCGGCGCGATCGACCGGATCGTCACCGGTCCGTCCGTGCCGCGTCCGGGGGGCTCGGCGTTGTCCGCCCCGTCGAGCGCGGTCTCGAGCTTGCGGTAGAAGGCGTAGCTCTCGTCGGCGCCCCAGCCGGTGCAGCCCTGGGCCTCCCAGTCGTCGAGGTTCTCCCGCGGTGCCCAGAACGCGATCGCCGAGTTGTGCGACGAGCACCCGCCGAGCACCTTCGCCCGCGCATGGCGCATGTAGGAGTTGCCGTGCTCCTGCGGCTCGACGGGGTAGTCCCAGTCGTAGCCGGACTCGAGCAGCTCCATCCAGCGCCAGAGGTTGAGGATCGCCGGGTCGCCGACGTCCGACGGGCCGGCCTCGACCAGCAGCACCGAGGTGTCGGGGTCCTCGGACAGGCGCGCGGCCACCACGGACCCCGCGGTGCCGCCGCCGACGACGACGTAGTCGAACTCCCGCCCGGACGTCTGGGGACTGCTCACGAGACTCCCTCCGGAGGGGTCGTGGTGGTGGCGGTGTCGACGCGGGCGTGCTCGGCGACGACGCCGGTCTTGTGCCGCTGGACGAACCAGTAGTACGCGAACCCGACGCCCAGGATCAGTCCGGGCAGCAGGACCCCGCCCCACTGGAGGTACCAGTGGAACGGCTCGGTGGCGTTGTAGACCTCGTTGCGCGGCCAGGCGAGGTTGACGGCCATCGCCCCGCCCCAGATCACGGCGACGATGTTGACGACCGTGCCCCACCGTCCGAGCGAGAACGCGCCCTCGCGGGGCTCCCACTGGCCGCGGAACCGCTTGACCAGCATCGGCACCGTGACCAGGAGGTAGGCGGTGTAGATCATGATGATCGCGATCGAGGTGACCACCGTGTAGATCTGCGGGCTGAACGTCACGAAGAGCAGGACGATCGCGAGCACCCCGATGACCACGGAGGCCACGACGGGGGTGCCGAACCGCGGGCTGATCGTGCACAGCGTCGCACCCGCGGGCAGGTTGTTGTCCCGGCTCATGGCGAACGCCAGCCGGATGGCGGCGGCCTGGACGGCGAGGACGCACACGATGACCGCGATGACGACCGCCACCAGGATCACCGACCCGAGCGGTCCGCCGAGCACGGCGAGGATGACGTTCTGCAGGCCGCCGAGGCTGGAGTAGCTCGGGTCGGCGAGGTCCGGCGCCGACATCAGCGCGAGCAGCAGGATCAGCCCGCCGAGCAGGAACGAGAAGAACAGCGCCCGCAGGATCGCCTTGGGGGCGTTCTTGCGGGGCTCGTGCGACTCCTCGGCCAGCGACGAGGCGGTGTCGAACCCGTACATGACGTAGAGCGAGGCGAACATGGCCACGAGGAAGGCGCCGGCGTAGCCGAGCGGCCGCCCGCTCGCGTCGATCCCGCCGGTGTCGAGCACGACCTGCGGGCCCCGCACGACGTTGATCGCGAGCAGGACGATCAGCAGGACCGCCGCGACCAGCTCGATGAACACGCCCGCCGCGTTGATCTGGGCCATCAGCTTGGTGCCGAAGGCGTTGATCGCCGTGGTGAAGACGATGAGGATCGTCGCGAGGATGACGCCGTTGAGCGCCTGGGCGTTGGTGTCCTCGCCCGTCGGGTCGGGGATGAACTGGAACCCGTCCCACAGCTCGGGCAGTGTCGCCTGCAGCGCCAGCGCCACCGCGGCGATCGAGACGATCGACGCCGTGAGCATCGTCCAGCCGGCGAGCCAGGCGGTGTGCGGGCTGGCCAGGCGCTTGCTCCAGTTGTAGATCGACCCGGCCACCGGGAAGCGCGCCGCGAGCTCGCAGAAGCACAGCGCGACCATGAGCTGGCCGACGAACACCAGCGGCCACGACCACCAGTACGCGGGCCCGCCCGAGGCCAGCCCGAAGTAGAAGAGCTGGAACGTGCCGGTGAGGATCGAGATGTAGCTGATCCCCGCGGCGAACGTGTGGAAGCTGCCGAGGGACCGGACGAGGCTCGGCTTGTACCCGAACTCGTCGATGTCCGAGCTGTCCGCGGTCTCGGCGCCGGGTCGATCGGTGCGGTGGGTGCTCACGAACCACTCCCTGGTGTGGAACGGCTGGTCGACGAGGGGAACCAGCCGGTCGGGCCCGGCCGGGTGTTGGTCCAGATGTGCTTGGGCTCCTGGTACTCGGCCAGGCCGGCCCGTCCGAGCTCGCGCCCGACACCGGAGTGGCCGAAACCGCCCCACTCCGCCGCCGGGACGTAGGGCCCGAAGTCGTTGATCCAGACGGTGCCGTGGCGCAGGCGCGCGGCGACCTCCTCGCAGGTGCCGTGGTAGGAAGAGAAGACCGCTCCGGCCAGGCCGTACTCGGTGTCGTTGGCGATGCGCACCGCGTCGTCGAGGTCGGTGAACGTCTCGACGGTGAGCACCGGCCCGAACGACTCGTCGTGCACCACGGTCATGTCCTGGGTGCAGCGGTCGAGGATCGTCGGCGGGTAGTAGTAGCCGTTCTGGAGCGCCGGGTCGGTGGGGCGCTCGCCGCCGCAGCGCAGCACGGCGCCCTCGGCGACGCCGGCCGCGACGTAGGCCTCGACCTTCTCGCGGTGCGCCGCCGAGATCAGCGGCCCGGTCTCGGTGTCCGGGTCGTCGGGCCCGCCCAGGCGGATCCGCTGCGCGCGCTCGACGAGGTCGTCGACGATGCGGTCGTGCGCCGACTCCTCGACCACGAGCCGCGCCCCGGCGGAACACACCTGGCCGGAGTGCAGGAAGATCGCGGTCAGGACGTTGTCGACGGCGGTCTCGTGGTCGGCGTCGGCGAAGAGCACGAACGGGTTCTTGCCGCCGAGCTCCAGCGCCACCTTCTTCACCGTGGGCGCCGAGCTCGCCATGATCGTGCGGCCGGTGGCGAGCCCGCCGGTGAAGCTCACCATGTCGACCCGCGGGTCGGTCGAGAGCGGGGCGCCGGCGGTGGCCCCGGCGCCGAGGACGAGGTTCGCGACGCCGTCCGGCACGCCCGCCTCGGCGAGGAGCTCCATGAGGATGATCGCCGTGTGCGGGGTCAGCTCGCTGGGCTTGAGCACGAACGAGCAGCCCGCGCCGAGCGCCGGCGCGACCTTCCACGCCGTCTGCAGCAGCGGGTAGTTCCAGGGGGTGATCAGCCCGCAGACGCCGACGGGCTCGTGGACGACCTTGCTCCGCGCGGTGGCGATGCCGGTGTCGACCAGCCGCCCGTCGTCGCTGGCGGTGAGGTGCCCGAACCACCGGAAGCAGTTCGTGATGTCGTCCATGTCGATCTCGGACTCGGCGACCCGCTTGCCGGTGTCGTCGGTCTCGGCGCGGGCGAGCCGGGCCTTGTCGCGCTGCAGCAGGCCGGCCACCCGCAGCAGGAGCTCGCCGCGCTCGGGTGCCGCCACCGACGACCACCGGCCGTCGTCGAACGCGCGCCGCGCGGCCGCGATCGCGAGCTCGGTGTCCTTCGCGCCGGCCTCGTCGACCTCGGCCACGAGGGTGCCGTCGGCGGGGGACCGGATCTCCCGTCGGCCCCCGTCGACCGCCGAGGTCCACGCTCCGTCGATGAACAGCTCCGCCACGCCCGGCGCCTCCTCAGTCCGTTTCACCCGGTCGGCCCCACAGGGGTCCGGGTGAGTATCGCCCTCCACCACCACCGGCACCATGCCTCGACACGGACCACACCCGGAACATCACCGAGGGACACGGACGGGCGACGACGCGGCGCGCGCCGGGGGTGGCGCCCGCCCGTCTAGGGCCGCCGCGCCACGAGGTGCGCCTCGCCGCCGGTCTCCTCGTGGTGCACGACCGCGAGGTGTCCGAACGCCGCGAGCAGCTCGCCCGGCGCGGCGCGGTACGGCCCGTCACCGCCGGCGAGCACGGTGACGACGAGCAGCCCGCCGGGCGCGAGGACGTCGACCAGCGCGCCGTACAGGGCGGGCGCGCGGAAGCGCTGGCTCACCACGACGTCGTAGGGCCCGGCGACCGGCAGCCCGTCGTCGAGGTCGGCCTCGATCCAGCGCACCGCGTCGCCCCCGGGCCGCGCCCGGCCCGCGGCGAGGGCGACCGCGGCGACGTCGACCGCGTCCACGGCCAGCCCCCGCCCCGCCAGCCACACCGCGACCGTGCCGCGACCGCACGCGACGTCGAGCGCACGGCCCGACGCCGGGAGCAGGTGCTCGCGGCCGGCGAGCGCGGCCGGCGGCGCCGGCTCCCCTGCGTCGCCCGCGGCGAACCGGGCGTCCCAGCGCTCCCGGTCGGCCGTGCTCACCGTCCGACGGTCAGGGCTTGCGGCCCACGGCGCCGACGATGCAGCGCTGGGCGGGCACGAGCGGGCGCAGCTGCGGGCCGTCCGGCCACCACTCGACGCAGCGCGCCAGGCCCGGCTCGACCAGCTCCAGCCCCGGCAGCATCGCCAGGATCTCGTCGCGGGTGCGGAACCGCCCGGTGCCCAGGGGGCTGTGGAGGAACACGTCCTCCATGCGCCGGGCGACCACGCTGTCCTCGTCCTGCGGGTCGAAGAAGTGGCTCAGCGCGACGTAGCTACCCGAGGGCAAGGCGTCGATGTACTGCTGCATGATCTCCGCGCAGGTCAGCGCGGACTCGTCGTAGTGGTGCAGCGTCCCGAGCTGCAGCAGAGCGATCGGGTGGTCGAAGTCGAGGTGGCGCGTGACCACCGGGTCCTCGAGCACCTCCCGCGGCACGGTGAGGTCGCCCGGGGAGAAGACGGTGCGGTCGTTCTCCTCCAGCAGCGCGCGCCCGTGGGCGACGACCGTGGGGTCGTTGTCCACGTAGACGACCCGCGCCTCGGGCCGCAGCCGCTGCGCGGCCTGGTGGGTGTTCTCCGCGGTGGGCAGGCCGGAGCCGAGGTCGAGGAACTGGTCGATCCCGGCGTGACCGGCGAGGAAGCGTACGGCGCGCACGAGGAACGCGCGGTGATCGACCGTGAACTGCTCGATCTCCGGGGCGACCTGGCGCAGCTCGTCGACCACCTCGCGGTCGGCCGGGTAGTTGTCCTTGCCGCCGAGCGCGGTGTCGTAGACGCGCGCGATGCTCGCCTTCGTCGTGTCGATGTAGCTGGGTGCGGACCCTGTCCGGGACGAGGAGTGCGCGGCGGTCATCGGCTTCCCATCAGGCGGTGCGATCACGAACGGTCGCTCACCCTAGGAGCGTAACGGCAGATCGTTCCGCACGCCCCGAGGTGCGGACACGCACGGCACCGGCCGTGTAACGTCCCGTGCTCGGCGGCACGCCCGAGGCCCCTGGGAGACGTGGGACGGCGACTCGGGCCCCATGACACCGGGGAGCGCACCACCGTGGCCGAGCGGGAGCAGGCGGAGAGCACCGGGCCCACCGCGCGCCGGATCATCCTCGGTGCCCAGCTGCGCGGTCTGCGCGAGCGCGCCGGGGTCGCCCGCTCCGAGGCGGCCTGGTCCATCCGCGGCTCCGACTCCAAGATGAGCCGGCTCGAGGCCGGCAAGGTCGGCTTCAAGGAGCGCGACGTCGCCGACCTGCTGACGATGTACGGGGTCACCGACCACGACGAGCGCGAGCTGCTGCTCGACCTCACCCGGCGCAGCAACGAGCCGGGCTGGTGGCAGCCCTACGGCGACGTGCTGCCGCACTGGTTCGAGGACTACGTGGGCCTCGAGGCCAGCGCCGCGCGCATCCAGACCTACGAGCTGCTCTTCGTGCCCGGCCTGCTGCAGACCGAGGACTACGCGCGGGCGGTCATGACCTCCGGGCACCCGGACCGGGCGTCGCCCGACGACGAGCGCCGGCTCCAGGTGCGCATGCGGCGCCAGCAGACGCTCGGGCGCCGCGACGCGCCGACGTTCTGGGCGATCATCGACGAGTCGGTGCTGCACCGGCCGATCGGCGGGCCGTCGGCGCTCGTCGCGCAGATCGAGCGCCTGCTCGAGCTGTCGGCGCTGCCGAACGTCGTGCTCCAGGTCCTGCCGTTCGCCGTGTCCGGGTACGCGGCCGAGGGCTCGTTCTCGATCCTGCGCTTCTCCGAGCCGGAGCTCCCCGACCTCGTCTACCAGGAGACGCTGGTGACCGCGGCGTACCTCGACAAGCGCGCCGAGGTCGAGGCGTACAGCCGCGTGATGGACCGCGTGGCCGTCGACGCCCTGACCCCGGACGAGACGCGCCAGCACCTCACCAAGATCGTCGCCGAGCGCTGAGACGACCGGGGGATCCCCCGGCGACGCGCCGCGTGCACGTGCATGCGCACGATCCGGTTGTTAGAGTCGGCGCTGCACCCACCGGATGCACGTGCAGATGATCGAGGCGGTCGCATGGGCCAGGTCCCGAACGCGCAGGTCGCTCTGCCCGACGTGACGTGGCGCAAGAGCGCCCGCTCGGGCAAGCAGGGCAACTGCGTCGAGCTCGCCCCGGTCCCCGCGCGGGGTGTCGCGGTGCGCAACTCCCGCTTCCCCGAGGGTCCGGCGCTGGTCTTCACCGTCGCCTAGATGGCGTCGTTCCTGGCCGACGTCAAGGGCGGTGCCCTCGACGACCTGCTCGCCCCGGACGACGTCGCGGGCCGCGCGTCGTGAGGCGGACCGGGCCGGGCCGTCCCCTGTGGCTGACGTGCGCCGTCGACGGCGCCGACCACGCCGTCTCCGACGCCGCGTTCCTGGCCGCCCAGGGCGGCGACGGCCGCTACGATGCGCTGTGCCGGGCCACCGTCTGGGCCTCGTCCCTGGCCGCGCCGCCGGCGAGCCGCTGCCCGTCGTGCGCCACGGCGGCCGGCGAGCCCGAGGGCGAGGGCGAGGGCGATCGGCGCCACCGAGGGGTCCTCTCGCGTTTCGTCCCCCGCGCGTCCGCCTGATCGGACGTACTGCCCTCCGTTCGGCGCAGAGTAATCACTCCGTGTTCGGATGAACGGCGCAGTCCCTCTACCGGGGAAGATACCCCGAACGCCGATGGCAGAGCGTGAGCGAGGCTCCTAGACTCGTGACCGCATCGAAAGGCGATCGAGAGGGTTTCGTGATCCAGGAGGCCACCCGACCGGCGACTCCCCCGGGAGCCACCGAGGTCTGCGCGACCCCGTCGCCGGGCGTGGAGTGCCTCGCACCGGTGCGTGACCTGCCGGGTCTGACCCACGCCTGTCTCCTCGATGCGACCGACGGGCGGGTGCTCGCGGCGATCGGCGCCGACGAGGGCACCGCGGCGGCGGTGCTCGCCTGGGGGCGACGCGCCGACGCGGTGGCGACCGACCGGGGCCGGGCCCTCGCCGACCTGATCATCACCACCGACGCGGCGCACCACCTCCTGCGGGCGGT
>CADCTH010000263.1 GCA_902805495.1 uncultured Actinomycetospora sp. | reverse complement strand
CGCCGGGGGCGACCACGGCGTAGCGCGTCCCGGCGAGCGCGGCGGCGACGTGCGCGTCGCCGGCCACCCGCGCCGCGAGCTCGTGCCCCCGCGACGGCACGCCGACGGCCGCGAGCTGGCCGAGCATCCGGTCGACCTGGTGCTCCTCGTCGGCCGGCGCGGGCACCCAGTGGGTCAGCAGGCCGCCGCCGAACTCCTTCGACGTGCCCACCCGCACCGGGATGCCGGCGCGCCGCGCGATCTCCGCGGCGGGCCACGGCGACTGGGAGAACGAGGTGAGCACGACCGCGGCGTCGAACCCACCGGCCGCGAGGTCGTCGACGAGGGCGGCGTCGGGGTCGGCGCCGGGCACGAGGTCGAGCTGCTGCCACGACACCGACGCGGTGACGACGTCGTCGACCTCGGGCAGCAGCGCGGCCGCGGCGGCGCCGGCCGGGGACGCGAGCAGCACCAGCTGCGCGTGCGGCGCGGCGGCGCGCAGGGCCCGGAACACCGGGCCGGTCATGAGGACGTCGCCGACGTTGTCGGGGCGCACGACGAGGACGCGGCGCATCGCGGCCCAGTCGGGGTCACCGTGACCCGGGCGGTGCGCCGCGGGGTGCCGGAGATCGGGCAGCGGGTCGACGGGCACGGCCGCGAGTACCCGCATCGGTGGCAGGCTCACCCGCCGTGACCTGGTTCTCCACCCGACGCGTGGCCCCGGGGGCGTGGCTGGTCGCCGAGCCCGGGCACGTCAACTCCTTCCTCGTCGCCGGGCGCGACCGCGCGGTGCTCGTCGACTCCGGGCTCGGGATCGCGCCGATCCGCCCCGTGGTCGAGGCGCTGACCGACCGGCCCGTCGACGTCGTGCACACCCACGCCCACCTCGACCACGTGGGCGGCGACGCCGAGTTCGACCGGGTCGCGATCCACCCCGCCGGCGTCGCCGAGCTGCGGGCGGGCGCGAGCGCGGCCGAGCGGCGCCGCTACCTCGCGCACACCCGCCGGATGCTCGCCGCCGCCGACGCCTACCGGGCGCTCGATCGCGACTTCTTCCACATGCTCTCCGCGGACTCCGACCCGCGCCCGCTGCCGCCCGGCGTCGACGAGGGCACCTGGGCGCCCGGTCCCGCCCCCGAGCCCGACCTGCTCGCCGACGGCGACGTCGTCGACCTCGGCGGGCGCGCGCTGACCGTCCTGCACACCCCGGGGCACTCGCCCGACTCCGTCTGCTTCCTCGACGAGCACGCCGGCCTGCTGTTCGGCGGGGACACGATCAACACCGGTCCGACGTACGCCCAGGCCCCGGAGTCCGACCTCGCCGCCTTCGCCGCCTCGACCGCGCGCCTGGCCGCGCTCGCCGACGACGTGCACCTCGTGCTCGTCGGCCACTTCGGGCGCGCGGTGGTCGAGGGCGCGTACCTGCGCGAGGTCGCCGACGCCTTCGCCCGCGACCTCGCCGGCGACGCCGTCCTGCGCCCCGCGCGCGACTGCGACGACGACCCAGTGCGCGAAGCCGTGTTCGACGCCTGCTCGATCTATCTCTGAGCAACCACCCTCCGCAGGTCAGCGCGGTTGCCCGATCGGCTGTCCGGGTATCGGCGCCGGGTGAGTCCCCTCCGCGTCGCCCTCGTGCACGGGCGCGCCGACCCCGCGCACGACGGGGTCGCCGACTACACCGTGCACCTCGGCGAGGCGCTCGACCGCCAGGGCGCCGACGTCGTCGACGTGCCCGTGGACCCCGGTGCCCGGGGCCTCGCGCGCGCCGTCCGCTACCTGCGCGCGAGCCACGTCGACGTCGCCCACGTGCAGTTCGCGCCCTCGGCGTTCGGGTTCTCGGGCGCGGTCGGGCTGCTCGGCGACCTCGCGGGGACGCCGCTGGTGACGACGCTGCACGAGTACGGCGGGTGGTCGTGCGCGCCGCGGGTGCCCGCCGGTGTGTGGTCGGCCCTCGAGCGGCGCCGCCTCGCCGACCGCGACACCGGGCGCCTCGTCCCGCGCAGCGCCGCCGTGCTGACGACGAACGGCGAGCACGCTGCGGTCCTGCGCGACCGGTGGGGCGTCGCGTCCCGGCGCGCGCCGCTGCTGCCCAACGTCGAGGTCGATCCCGACGCCCCCGACCGCGTCACCACGCGGCGTGCCCTCGGGGTGCCCGAGGACGCCGAGCTCGTCGTCTTCTTCGGCTTCGTGCACCCGGTGAAGGGCCTGCGCTACCTCGCCGACGCCGTCGCGCGCCTCGCCGCCGAGCACCCGCGCCTGCACCTGCTGGTGCTCGGCGGGTTCACCTCGCTCGCGCTGCCCGAGGACGAGGCCGCGGCGTTCCGCGCGGAGCTCACCGGGCAGATCGCCGAGGTGGGCGCCGCGGACCGCGTCACGATCACCGGCCACCGCCCGGCCGGCGAGGTGGCCGCCGCGCTGCAGGCCGCCGACGTCGCGGCCTTCCCGTTCACCGCCGGCGCGACGTGCAAGAGCGGCGCGCTGCTCGCCGCCCTCGACCACGGGCTGCCGACGCTGGTCACGCGCCGCCCGGACGCGCCCGCGGACCCCGATCTGCGCGACGGCGAGACGGTGGTCGTCGCCCCGCAGGTGCGCGACGCCGGCGTGCTCGTCG
>CADCTH010000262.1 GCA_902805495.1 uncultured Actinomycetospora sp. | reverse complement strand
CACCGCCAGGGCGTCGGAGGTCCGCGTCGCCGGGCGGTGCACGCGCACGGCCACCCCGCCGGCGTCGGTGATCTCCGGCACGCGGGCCGGGCCGGCAGCCTCGGCGAGCTGCGCCGCGAAGCGCTCCCGGGCCTCGGCGACCGTGCCCGCGAACATCGCCGGCTGGTCGGACCAGCGCTCGAGCAGGGCCCGCATGCCCGGGTCCAGGGCGCCACGGACGGGTTCCTCGCGGTGCTCGGCGATCACTCCGGCGAGCCTAGGGGGACACGCCCGGGGAACCACCCGGTCGGGGTCGTGACGGCCGAACGGGTGACGGAGAACAATCCCCTGGCGTCGCCATCGCGCCGTTGCCGAATCGATACCGAACCCGTGGGAACCTCCCGGACCCCGCAGGCGTCATCCCGGTGTCGTTCCCCGCGACGCCCCGGCACCCCCGGCCCCAGCCCCCGGCCGTGGGGCGCCGGCGCGGCCCCCGACGCGCCCCGCTGAACATCACGACCCGAAGGACCGACGCACCCCGATGGCTCTGCCCTGGCCGCACAGCACGCCGACCCTGCCCCGTCCCGTCTCCGCCGTCCCGCGCACGGCCCGTCCGGCCGGCTCCGCCGGTCTCGCCGAACGCGTCACCACCGCGGCGCGCCGCCACCCCGCGCTCGCGCGCGTGCGCGCGCTCGCGACCAACCCGCTCACCGCCCTGGTCGTCATGTTGACCGGCCTGGCGTTGCTGTTCGTGCTGCCGCTGGTCGGCCTGCCGTTCGTCGCGGTGCTCGTGCTGCCCGCGGTGATCTTCCACCTGCGCCCCGAGCGCCGCACCGCCCTGCGCCGCCCGCGCGGCTGACGCGCACCGCGCGCCGCGCGCGCGAGAACGCCGACGGCCCCGTCCCCCTTCGGGAGCGGGGCCGTCGGCGTCTGGTCGGCCGGCGTCAGCTCGCCGGTGGGGGCTCCGACGGCTCGGGGCTCGACGGCGCGGCCGGCTCCGTCGTGTCCTGCGGCGGAGGGCTCGTGGGCTCGGTGGACGGCTCGGCGGACGGCTCGGTGGACGGCTCGGTGGTCGGCCCGGTCGTCGGTTCCGTGGATGGGGTCGTGCCCGGCGAGGACGTGCCCGGCGAGGTCGTGGGCCGCGTGGAGCCCGACGTCCCCGGCGACGACGACACCGGCCGGCGCCCGCCGGTCGTGCTCGCGCGCTCGGACCGCGGCTCCGGCGGGGCACCGACGATCGCGCCCGGGGTCGGCGAGGACGCGGCCACGGACCCGACGGGCGGGGCGGCCGGCGCCAGGGGCTGGCGGTCGGCGCGCAGGTCGAGGTCGGCGACGGTCGGGGTGATCGTCGGCTCCACTGCGGCGGGCGCGACCGGCGCCGACACGGGCACGCCCCAGGGCAACGGGGTGTCGATCTCGGCGATCGTGCCCGGCATGCCGACGGTCGTCGACGACTGGGTGATCGTCTGGAACACCGCCGTGCTCAGGGACGCGGCCCCGACCAGCCCGACGCCGATGCCCGCGGCGAACCGCGACCGCACACCGCCCCGCTCGGACGGGGTGTCGCACGGCGTCTCGGACACGGACTCGATCAACGTGGTGCTCCCTCTCGTCGCGGTGCGCCACGCCGCCCCGAGGGGGCCCGGGGCGGCGCCACCTGGTCCAACGGCGCGGAGGTGTGACGGTGGCTCGGACGATCGGGCGGAGCGGCCTGCGCCCGAACGGTCCAACGTCGGATGCGCGAACGTCGCGCGGACCAGGGCGAACGGCCACCCCGGTGGTCCCCGAACGGTGACCCGCAGTGAGGAACTCTCACGGCGCGTGAGTGACGTGCGGCTGTCCGTGGCCCCGGGCGGTCCTACGATCCGGTCGTGTGACCGTCGAGCAGCAGCCCGAGGAGCGCCCCGAGGACGCGGCGCCCACCCCGCCCGGCGGTGCGCTCACCCCCACGTCGGCGGCCTCCGCCACCTCGGCGCCGCGGCGCGCGTGGAACAACCTGTGGGACTACGTCGCCCACGGCGGCCACCTCGCCGACACCCGGCGGTTGCCTCGCCTGCCGATCCTGCACGGCGAGGGCTACACCGTCTGGCGCTACGAGCCGCTCGTGACGCCCGACCCGCAGCGCGCCCCGCTGCTGCTCGTGCCCCCGCTGGGCGCGCCCGACTTCGCCTTCGACCTGCGCCGGGGCGCGAGCCTCGTCGAGGACCTGCTGGCCGAGGGCCGCGAGGTCCACGTCGTCACCTACGCCTCGAGCGGCCCGGCCGCCGGGCGCCGCGGCCTCGAGCTCTGGGTCGACGAGATCCTCCCGGCCGCCGTGTTCGCGGTGGCGGCGCGGCACGACGACGCGGCGGTGCACCTCGTCGGGTGGAGCCTGGGCGGCCTGTTCACGCTGCTCACGGCGGCGAGCGACGTCTCGGGCGCCCCGATCCGCTCGGTCACCGCGTTCGCCTCGCCCGTCGACGTCTCCGCGGTCCCCCTGGTGGCCCCGTTCCGGTCGGTGGCCGAGTACACCGGCGGCCGGATCTTCTCCGCGGCCTACCGCACGCTCGGCTCGTTCCCGGCGACCGCGGTCAAGTGGGCGTTCCAGCTGACCAGCGTCGAGCGCTACCTCACCAAGCCCGTCACGCTGCTTACCCACCTCGACGACCGGGAGCTGCTGGAGCAGATCGAGGCCGTCGACCTGCTCATGGCCAGCATGACGGCCTACCCCGGCCGCGCCTTCGGGCAGATCTACCACCACGTGATCCGGTCGAACGACCTCGCGCAGGACGACCTGCGCCTCGCCGGGCGCCCGGTGCGGCTCGCCGCGGTGCGGGTGCCGGTGCTGCTGGTCGCCGGCGCCGACGACGCGATCGCCGCGGTCGCCGCCGTCGAGCGGGCGACCGAGCTGCTGACCGGCAGCCCCGACCTGCGCTTCGTCGTCCGTCCCGGTGGCCACCTGGGCGTCCTGGCCGGACGCCGCGCCCGCGAGAACTCGTGGCGCGACCTGGAGACGTTCCTCGCGGCACACGACGGCGCGTTAGCGGTTAGGGGCTCGCGCGGACCCGGGTAGACCCGACGGGTTCGCGATGTCCCACCACGAGGAGTTCCCCTCATGACCGACGTGTCCAGCAAGGGTCCGGCGCCCGGCGACGACCGAGCGGTGCTGACCAACCGGCAGGGCCACCCGGTCTACGACAACCAGAACCAGCGCACGGTCGGCGCCCGCGGCCCGGCCACGCTGGAGAACTACCAGTTCCTCGAGAAGATCAGCCACTTCGACCGCGAGCGCATCCCCGAGCGGGTCGTGCACGCCCGCGGCGCGCTGTCCTACGGCTACTTCGAGGCGTTCGGCACCTGGGGCTCGGGAGAGGACGCGGAGCCCATCAGCCGCTACACCCGCGCCAAGTTGTTCCAGGAGCAGGGCAAGCGCACCGACGTCGCCGTCCGCTTCTCCAGCGTCATCGGCGGCCGCGACTCCACCGAGTGCGCCCGCGACCCGCGCGGATTCGCGGTGAAGTTCTACACCGAGGACGGCAACTGGGACCTGGTCGGCAACAACCTCGCGGTGTTCTTCATCCGCGACGCCATCAAGTTCCCGGACGTCATCCACTCGCTCAAGCCGGACCCCGTGACGTTCCGCCAGGAGCCGAACCGGATCTTCGACTTCATGTCGCAGTCGCCGGAGAGCATGCACATGCTCATGAACCTGTTCAGCCCGCGCGGCATCCCGTCGGACTACCGCCACATGCAGGGGTTCGGCGTGAACACCTACAAGTGGCTCAACGAGCAGGGTGAGTCGGTGCTGGTCAAGTACCACTGGATCCCCAAGCAGGGCGTGCGCTCGATGACCTACGAGGACGCGGCCAACATCCAGGCCTACGAGCTCGGGCACGCCACGAAGGACCTCTACGAGTCCATCGAGAACGGCGACTTCCCCGAGTGGGAGCTGCGCGTCCAGATGATGGCCGACGGCGAGCACCCGGAGCTGGACTTCGACCCGCTCGACGACACGAAGACCTGGCCGGAGAACGAGTTCCCGGCCAAGCCGGTGGGCCGCATGGTGCTCGACCGCAACGTCGTCAACCAGTTCGCGGAGAACGAGCAGATCGCGTTCGGCACCGGCGTGCTGGTCGACGGTCTCGACTTCTCCGACGACAAGATGCTGATCGGCCGGACGTTCTCGTACTCCGACACCCAGCGCTACCGCGTCGGGCCCAACTACCTGCAGCTGCCGGTGAACCAGCCCAAGACGCGGGTGGGCACCCACCAGCGGGACGGGCAGATGGAGTACCACGTCGACCACGTGCCGGGCACCAACCCGCACGTGAACTACGAGCCGTCGATCCACGGCGGGCTGCGCGAGGCGCAGTACCCGACGCACGACGAGCAGGGCCCCGTGATCGAGGGCCGGCTCACGCGCAAGCGCATCCCGCTCACCCAGGACTACCTGCAGGCCGGCCAGCGGTACCTGCTCATGGAGGACTGGGAGCGCGACGACCTGGTGAACAACTTCGTCACGCTGCTGGGTCAGTGCGAGCGCGACGTGCAGGAGCGCATGGTCTGGCACTTCTTCCTGGTCGAGGACGAGCTCGGCGAGCGCGTCGGCGAGGGCCTGGGCATCAAGGCCTCCGACGTCGCCCACCTCGAGCCGCTGGAGAGCCAGACGCTGTCCGAGTCCGACCAGCAGCGCCTGGCGAACCTCGGCAACAACGGGCGCCGTGACGTCGACGGTCTGGTCATGACCCACTGCGTCGCGAACGAGCGGTTCGAGACCAGCCGCTGACGCGTCACCCCCGAAACGACCGAAGGGCCCCTCCGCTCGGATCTCCCGAGCGGAGGGGCCCTTCGCCTGACCGGGCCGTGGTGCCCGCGCGGGTTGCCGCCTGTACACCTCGGACGTGAACCACACGCGTGTGGTTCACGGGCCCCCTGCCGCCCGGCCGGCCGCGGAGCTGTCGTACGGTCGGCCGCGCTCCCTGCTCCCCGAGGAAGGACATCGATGGCCGAGACCCTCAAGGCTCGCCTTCTCGACTCGGACCGCCGCGGCGCCGTCGTCGAGGACCTGCAGGCGCTGCTCGACACCGAGGTCGCGAACAAGAGCGGCATCTCCGGCGGGATCGTCAAGACCGGCTACGCCGCCGTGAAGAAGGTCAAGCCGGGCATCATCCCCGAGGCGATCGACAAGATGCTCGACGAGTTCGTCGAGCAGCTCGAGCCCTTCTGGGCCGCGTACTCCACCGAGCCCGCCGGCGACTTCGGCGCGTTCCTCGCCGCCCGCCCGCACGAGGCCTCCGAGGCGCTGCTGGCGGTCACCGACCGGCGCGCCGAGCGCAGCAGCCGCGCGGCCATCACGTCGGTCTACGGCAGGCTCCGCCCGAAGGCCCAGGAGAACGTCGTCGAGGCCCTCCCCGGGCTCGGCACCGTCGTGGAGAAGCACGCCCGCGTCTGACCCTCTCCGCTCCCCTCGGCGACGGCCCCGGCGTCGCGGACCTCCCCGAACGGTCCGTGGTCCCGGGGCCGTCGCGCGTGGTGGGGTGACGCCATGCACATCCTCACGGTCCTCTACCACCACCCCGACGACCCCGCGGCCTT
>CADCTH010000261.1 GCA_902805495.1 uncultured Actinomycetospora sp. | reverse complement strand
GCTCGCGGGGGCCGCGGTGGGACTCGAGGGCCCCTCGCCGCCGAGCGCGAGCAGGCCGACCACGGCGGCCACGGCCGCGACGGCCAGCAGGACGATGCCCGCGATGCGCATGCGCGAGGCGTCGGACCCGGGCCCTGTCATCTCCTGCTCCCCTCAGAGGCGGCGATCTCTGCCGCTTCGGGGCTCAGGAGACCACTATCGAGGCTCGACTCCGAGCCGACGCGCCGCACGCGCCCGCTGTCGGCTCTGACGCAGGCGCCGCAGCCGCTTGACGAGCATCGGGTCGGCGGCGAGCGCCTCCGGGCGGTCGACCAGCGCGTTGAGCACCTGGTAGTACCGCGTCGCCGACATGTCGAAGAGCTCGCGGATGGCCTGCTCCTTGGCTCCCGCGTACTTCCACCACTGGCGCTCGAACGCGAGGATCTCCCGATCCCGACGGTCGAGCCCGTCCGAGGGCTCGTCGTCCTGCGGGGGATGCACCCGTACGGCGTCCGCCACGCTGCTCGCCTCCTGCCGACCCGGCGTCACGCTGGCGCGAATGACACGCCTGTCATTAGCGCCCCTCCATTACAGCACGACGCACCGACAACGCGGGTGCTCCGGCGGCGGGTCGACGCGGACGGGCGGGCACTACGGTGCCCGCCGTGACCGTCAGGCCCGTCCTCGTCGTCGGTGAACCGGTGCTCCACCGCCCCACCCGCCCGGTCGCGGCCGAGGAGTTCGGCAGCGAGTCGCTGCGCACGCTCGTCGCGGACCTCTTCGACACCATGGACGCCGCCAACGGCGTGGGGCTGGCCGCCAACCAGATCGGCGACGACCGGCGGGCGTTCGTCTTCGACTGCCCCGACCCCGCGCTCGGGGGCGAGCGCCGCCGCGGGGTCGTGGTCAACCCGGTGCTCACCGCCGACCCGCCGCCGCAGACCATGCCCGACGAGGACGAGGACGAAGAGGGCTGCCTGTCGGTGCCCGGCGAGGCCTTCCCCACCGGGCGGGCCGAGGCCGCCGAGGCGCGCGGGGTCGACGCGGAGGGCGACGAGGTCGTCGTGACCGCCACCGGCTACCTCGCCCGCTGCCTGCAGCACGAGACCGACCACCTCGACGGGTACGTCTACCTCGACCGCCTCGTGGGCCGGTACCGCCGCGCCGCCAAGCGCGCGGTGCGCGCCCACGGCTGGGGCGTCCCGGGCCACTCGTGGATGCCCGGCGTCGACCCGGACCCCTTCGGGCACTGAGCTCCCGGTTCACCCACAGCGGACACCGTCACCGAGGTCGGTGCAACGGTGTAAGCACGAGGGTGTGGACGAGCTCGACGCCTACTCCCGCACCGTGAGCACGGTCGCGGCCGCCGTGGGCCCCTCGGTCGCCGCGGTGCGCGCGGGCGGGGGCAGCGGGTCGGCCGTGGTGCTCGACCACGGCGTCCTGGTCACCAACGCGCACGTCGTCGGCGGGCACCGCGAGGGCACGGTGGCCTACGCCGACGGCACCGAGGGCACGGTCACCGTCCGCGGCACCGACGCGCTCTCCGACCTCGCGGTGCTCGTCACTCCCGATCCCACGCCGCCGCCGCTGGAGCTCGGCGACGCCGCGACGTTGGTCGTCGGCCAGCTCGTCGTGGCCGTCGGGAACCCGCTGGGGCTCGCCGGCTCGGTCACCGCCGGTGTCGTCAGCGGGCTCGGGCGCGCGCTGCCGGTCCGCAGCGGCCGGGCGAGCCGGGTGGTCGAGGACGTCATCCAGACCGACGCCGCGCTCAACCCGGGCAACTCCGGCGGCGCGCTCGTCGACTCGTCGGGGCGCGTGGTCGGCATCAACACCGCGGTGGCCGGCGTCGGCCTCGGGCTCGCGGTGCCGATCTCGGCGACGACGCGGCGCATCCTCGAGACCCTGCGCGCCGAGGGCCGGGTCCGGCGCGGCTACCTCGTCCTTGTCGGCGCGCCGGCGCCGCTGCCCGCCGACGTCGCCGCCCGCCTGGGCCGCCCGAGGGGTCTGCGAGTCGCGGAGGTGGTGGCGGGCAGCCCCGCGGCGCGGGCGGGCCTGCGTGCCGGGGACCTGGTCGTCTCCGCCGACCGCGAGGCCGTCAGCGACGCGCAGGGCCTGCAGCGCCGGCTGTTCGCGCCGTCGATCGGGCGCACGATGCCGGTGACGGTGCTGCGCGGCGAGGCCATGGTCGACGTCCTCGCCGTGCCGACGGAGCTCACCGAGCGCTGATAGCGTCGCCGCACCGATCACGGGAGCTCGCCAGAGCGGGCTGAGAGGGCGGCTGGCCACCCCGGCCCGCGCCGCCGACCGTCACACCACGCCGGGTAATGCCGGCACGGGAGGCACCGATGGACGCCCGCACCCCGCCCGTCGCCCTGGCCATCGCCGGCACCGACTCCGGGGGCGGGGCGGGCATCACCGCCGACGTCCGCGCCTTCACCGCCTGCGGGGTGCACGGCGCGGTGGCGATCGCCGCGGTCACCGTGCAGAACTCCGTGGGCGTGTCCGGCTTCCACGCCGTGCCGCCCGAGGTCGTCGCCGACCAGATCCGCACCGTCGCCGGCGACATGGGCGTCGACGCGGCCAAGACCGGCATGCTCGCCTCCCGCGACATCATCGAGGCGGTCGTCGCGGCCGCCGACGAGGTGGGGCTCGGGACGCGGATCCCGTTCGTCGTCGACCCCGTCGCCGCGTCGATGCACGGCCACTCCCTGCTCGCCGAGGACGCGCTGGACGCGGTGCGCCACGCGCTGATCCCGCGCGCCACGCTCGTCACCCCCAACCTCGACGAGGTGCGGCTGCTCGTGGGCGTCGAGGTCACCGACGACGCCACCGCGCGCGAGGCGGCCCGCGCGCTGCTGGACCTCGGGGCGGGCGCGGCGCTGGTCAAGGGCGGGCACCTCGAGGGCTCCGCCGAGGTCGTCGACCTGCTCGTCACCGCCGACGGCACGGAGCGCGCGTACTCGTCGCCGCGCCGGGACACGAAGCACAGCCACGGCGGCGGCGACTCGCTGGCCTCGGCCACCACCGCGGGGCTCGCGCGGGGGATGGCGCTGCCCGACGCCGTGGCGCTGGGCAAGGCGTACGTGACGCGCGCCGTCGAGCACGCCTACCCCCTCGGCGCGGGCCACGGTCCGGTGTCGGCGCTGTGGTCGGTGGCCGACTGGGAGCCCACGTGAGCACTTTCCGCCCGTATAGGGGCGGAAAGTACTCACATGGCGGGCAGCGATGATGGGCCGATGGCCGAGACCCCGCCGCGCGCGCTGACCATCGCGGGCTCCGACTCCGGCGGCGCCGCCGGGCTGGAGGCCGACCTGCGGGCGATGACGGCGTGCGGGGTGCACGGCTGCGTCGCCGTCACCGCGGTGACCGTGCAGAACTCGCGGGGCGTCACCGGGGTGCACCTCGTGCCACCGGAGACCGTGGCCGCGCAGGTGCGGGCCGTCGTCACCGACATCGGTGTCGGGGCGGCCAAGACGGGGATGCTCGCGTCGCGGGACATCATCGACGCGGTCGCCGACGTCGTCGACGAGGTCGGCATCGAGCGCGACGGCGACCGGGTCCCGTTCGTCGTCGACCCCGTGGCCGCGTCGATGGCCGGCGAGCCGCTGCTGGCCGAGGACGCGATGGAGGCGATCCGCACGCGGCTGTTCCCCCGCGCGGCGCTCGCGACCCCCAACCTCGACGAGGTGCGCCTGCTCGTCGGCGTGGAGGTCACCGACGCCGCGACCGCCCGCGAGGCCGCCGAGGCCCTGTACGCGCTGGGGCCGCGGTACGTGCTGGTCAAGGGCGGGCACCTGCACGGGTCGCCGGAGGTCGTCGACCTGCTCTTCGACGGCGAGCGGACCTGGGAGTTCAGCGGCCCGCGCATCGACACCCCGCACGTCCACGGCGCGGGCGACGCCCTGGCCAGCGCGACCTGCGCCGCGCTGGCCCGGGGCCTGGACATGCCCGACGCCGTCGCGTCGGCGGAGCGCTACATCCGCCGCGCCGTCGCCGAGTCCTACCCCCTCGGCGCCGGGGTCGGCCCGGTCTCGCCGTTCTGGGCGGTCAACGCCCACCGGTGAGGTGCGCTGCGCGCACGTGAGCACTTCTTGGTGCTCCAGCCCCGAGAAGTGCTCACGTGCGCGGAGCGCACCCGAGCTCGCGGATCGGGGCGCCGTCGGCCCAGGCGGCGATGTCCTCCACCGCGTCGCGGTAGAACACGTCGTAGGAGCCCTCGGTGACGTAGCCCAGGTGCGGGGTGAGCACGGTGTTCGGCAGCGTGCGCAGCGGCGAGTCGCCCGGCAGCGGCTCGGTGCCGAACACGTCGAGCGCCGCCCCGGCGATCCGGCCCTCGCGCAGCGCCTCGACCAGCGCGTCCTCGTCGACGATCGGGCCGCGCGAGGTGTTCACCAACAGGACGGTCGGCTTCATCCGCGCCAGCTCGTCGCGCCCGATCAGGCCGGTGGTGCGCTCGGAGAGCTTGAGATGGATCGTCACGACGTCCGACGTGGCCAGCAGCTCGTCCTTCTCGACGGGCGTCACGCCGGCGGCGCGGGCGTCGTCGGGGTCGAGGTTCTGGCTCCAGGCGACGACGTCCATGCCGAAGGCGAGGCCGACCGTGGCCACCGGCCGGCCCAGCCCGCCGAGGCCGACGACGCCCAGGCGCCGCCCGGAGAGGTCCCGGCCGACGGTGTGCTGCCAACCGCCCTCGCGCAGGGCGCGGTCCTCGGCGGGGACGTGGCGGGCCGCGGCGAGGATCAGCGCCCAGGTCATCTCCACGGTCGGCGTGGACGGGCTGACGCCGCCGGTGCCCGACACCGTGACCCCCCGGCTGCGGGCCGAGGCGACGTCGATGGCGACGTTGGCGGGGCCCGTCGTCACCAGCAGGCCCAGGTTCGGCAGCCGCTCGAGGACGTGGGCGGGGAACGCGGTGCGCTCGCGCATCGCCACGACCACGTCGAAGGGCTCGAGCGCCGCGACGACGCTCTCGGGTCCCCCGAGGTGCTCGGAGAAGAAGGTCACCTCCTGCGCGCCGAGGACGCCCCAGTCGGCGTGGGACGACGCGACCTGCTGGTAGTCATCGAGGACAGCGATGCGGCGCGGGGTCGGCACGCGCCGGGTGTGCCCCCGGGGGTGCGGGGGCACACACCCGCCGTGCCCCCCGACGCCGACCCACTGCCCGTCCTGCGCCCCACCCGGGCCCGCTGGGCGGTCTACGCCGAACGGCCGAGGAAGCGCGCGCAGCAGTTCGTCGCCGACGTCGCCGTGCTGACCTGGGCGGCGATCGTCGTGTCGATGGCGGTCCTGCTCCACGACGCGGTCCTCGCCCTGCAGGAGCCGGGGCGCCGGCTCGGCGGGGCCGGCGAGCGGGTGCGCGACACCTTCGGCTCCGCCGCCGACACCGCGTCCGGGGTGCCGTTCGTGGGCGACGACCTCGCCCGCGCCCTGTCCGGGGGAACCCAGGCAGGTGATTCCCTCGTCGCGGCCGGCGCGCAGGAGGTGGCCGCGGTCGCGTCGCTGGCCACCGGGCTCGCCTGGCTGCTCGTGGTGCTCGCGCTCCTGCCCGTGGTCGCCGTGTGGCTGTCGGTGCGCGTGCGCTGGATGCTCTCCGCGCGCGCCGTCCTCGCGCTGCTCG
>CADCTH010000260.1 GCA_902805495.1 uncultured Actinomycetospora sp. | reverse complement strand
GGGGCGTGCGCAGCGCCGGCACCGAGGCCGGCACGGCACCCTTGGACCAGCGCAGCGCGGTGGGGCCGTCGGAGATGGCCACGGCCTCGCGCAGCTCGTCGCGCAGGGTCGCCGCGTCGCGGGGCGCGGCGACGCGCAGGCCCGGGACGATGCCGAGCACCGAGAGGTCCCACATGCCGTTGTGGCTGGCGCCGTCGTCGCCGGTGACCCCGGCCCGGTCGAGCACCACCGTCACCGGCGCCCGGTGCAGCGCCACGTCCATGAGCAGCTGGTCGAACGCGCGGTTGAGGAACGTCGAGTAGATCGCGACGACCGGGTGCAGGCCGCCCCGGGCGAGCCCGGCGGCCGAGGTCATGGCGTGCTGTTCGGCGATGCCGACGTCGAACAGCCGCTCCGGGTAGGCGAGGCCGAACGGCGTCAGGCCGGTCGGGCCCTGCATGGCTGCGGTGATCGCGACGATGTCGGAACGCTCGCGGCCGAGCTCGAGCATCGTCTCGGTGAACACCGCGGTCCAGTCGCGCGCCGTGGGGCCGACGGGGAGGCCGGTGTCGGGGTCGAGCACGCCGGTGGAGTGCATGAGGTCGGCCTCGTCGGCCTCGGCCGGCGCGAACCCCCGGCCCTTCGCCGTGACGGCGTGCACGACCACGGGGCCGCCGAAGTCGCGGGCGCGCCGCAGCGCGTGCTCCATCTCCTCGACGTCGTGGCCGTCGACGGGCCCGAGGTACTTCAGCCCGAGGTCGGCGAACAGCGGCTGCGGGCTCAGCGCGTCCTTCACGCCGACCTTGGCCGCGTGCACCGCGGAGTACAGCGTCGACCCGATCACCGGCAGGCCCTGCAGGGCCCGCTTGCCGTGCTCGAGCGCCTGCTCGTAGCGGGGCAGCAGCCGCAGCGAGGTCAGCTTGCGCGACAGCCCGCCGATCGTCGGCGAGTACGAGCGTCCGTTGTCGTTGACGACGATCACCACGGGCCGGTCGGGCGCGGCCGCGATGTTGTTCAGCGCCTCCCAGCACATGCCGCCGGTCAGGGCGCCGTCACCGACGACCGCCACGACCGAGCGGTCGCGCCCGGTCAGCGCGTCGGCCTTGGCCAGCCCGTCGGCCCACGACAGCGCGGTGGAGGCGTGGGAGTTCTCCACCAGGTCGTGCTCGCTCTCGGCCCGGCTCGGGTAGCCCGAGAGGCCGCCGGCCTGGCGCAGCCCCCCGAACTCCCCGGCCCGGCCGGTGAGGATCTTGTGCACGTAGCTCTGGTGGCCCGTGTCGAACAGCAGCGCGTCGCGCGGGGAGTCGAACACCCGGTGCAGGGCGAGCGTCAGCTCCACCACACCGAGGTTCGGCCCCAGGTGCCCGCCGGTGCGGCACACCCGGTCGACGAGGAACGCCCGGATCTCCGCCGCGAGGGTCACGACCTCGTCCTCGTCGAGACCACGCAGGTCCGCGGGAGTGCGGACACGGTCGAGCAGCGTCACTCGGGTCACCTCGGCTCCGCCGGTGGATCAACGGCTCCGCCAGTCTACGGACGGCCCCGGACCCCGCAGTGCGCGAAGTGTCCGGATCAGGCGTTCGCGACCCGGGGACGGCGGGCCACGTAGACGACGGCCGGCGGGACGTTCGCCCAGACGGTGCGACTGACCACGACCTCCTCGAACGACGCCTCGAGGTTGCGCTGCACCTGCCGCGCGGTCGGGAAGAAGCGGATCCAGGCGTGCGCGAGCTGCGTCACGGCCCCGCCCGGCGCGGCGAGGCGGGCCAGGTTCTCGAAGATGGAGCGCCCCTGGCTGGGGGCGGTGAGCAGCCACGGCAGCCCCGACACGGTGAGGTCGGTGCGCACGCCCTCGGCCAGCAGGCGCTCGACCACCGCGTTCGCGTCGTCGCAGATCACCTCGACCTTCGGCTGGCGCTCGGCGAGCACCGCGGCCATGCGTGGGTTGACCTCCACGGCGATGTGGCGGCCCCGGCCCCCCAGCCGCTCCTGGATGACGTCGGTCACCTGGCCCGTGCCGGCGCCGAGGTCGAGCACCACGGGGTCGCCGGTCTCGGGCAGGGGCGCCGCGGCCTGGCGGCAGAGGGGGCCGGCGCTGGGGACCAGCGACGCGACGGCGAGGGGGTCTCGGAGGAACTCGCGGGTGAAAGCCTGGATCTCGGTCACGATGACTCGTCCGCTCCGTTGAGAGAGGTGGTCTCCGGCACGGGCTGTGGGCTCGACCCGATCGCCGGCGCGGGGGCGAGCGCCGCGCCCGCCGCCACGACGGAGGCGAGGAGCGCGCGCGCCACCTCGCCGACCATCGCGTCGTCGGGCGAGAACTCGGGGTGGTGCAGGCCCGGACCCGCGCCCGGGGTGGTCCCGGTCGCGGCCGTGCCCACGAACAGCATCAACGACGGCAGCACGTCACCGTAGTGGGAGAAGTCGTCGGCGCCACAGGATCGGAACGTGGTGTCGAGCACCAATCCGGTCCGCGGAGCGGCCCGGTCGCCGTCCACGGCGGCCGCTCCGCCCGCGGCGGCCCCGGCGCGGTCCTCCCGGCGCCGTCGCCCGAGCGCCGCGGCCACCGTGCGGGCGAGCGCCTCGTCGTTGACCACCGCCGGCTCGTTGGGCACCACGTCCAGCGTCGCCGTGCACCCGTAGGCGGCCGCGGTGCCCTCGACGACGTCGCGGATGGCTCCGAGCAGTTCGTCGCGGTCGGCGTCCAGCGCCCGCACGGTGCCCCACGCCGAGGCCGTCTCCGGCACGATGTTCGGGGCCGAGCCCGCCCGCAGCTGCCCGATGGTGATCACGCCGGCGGTCATCGGGTCGACGCGTCGGGACACGATGTGGTGCAGCGCGCCGACGATCTGCGCCAGCGCGAGCACCGGGTCCCGGGTGCGGTGCGGATAGCCGCCGTGACCGCCGCGCCCGTGCACCTCGATCTCGATCTCGTCGGACGACGCGTTCACCGGCCCGCCCCGTACCGAGACCGTCCCGCGCGGCAGCTCCGGCTGGACGTGCACGCCGAGCACCGTGCCGGCGCGGTGCGCGGCGAGCGCGAGGTCGGCGACGACGTCGCCGGCCCCCGAGGGGGCCTTCTCCTCGCGCGGCTGGAACACCGCGAGCAGCGGCGCGGGCAGCCCGTCGGCGCCCGTACGGGCCAGGGCGCGCACCACGGCGACGAGGGCGGCCACGTGCACGTCGTGCCCGCAGACGTGCGCGGCAGGCCCGGTGGCGCTGAACGGCAGGCCGGTGCGCTCGACCGCCGGCAGCGCGTCGAGCTCCGCGCGCACCGCCACGGCCGGCACGCCGTCGGCCGCGGGCGCGCCGAGGCGCAGCAGCGCGCCG
>CADCTH010000259.1 GCA_902805495.1 uncultured Actinomycetospora sp. | reverse complement strand
CGCCCCGCCCGTGGCGATGGTGGCGGCAGCGGAGGTCGGTGTCGAGGTCGGCGAGTCGGCTTGTCAGCGGCTGCGCCGCCGACGGCTCAGACAGTGGCCAGTGCCCAGCGGTCGTGGTTGAGGTGCAGCCCCAGGGTGAGCAGGCGGCGCAGGTTGAGCGCGGCGACGCGGGTGTGCAGCCAGGCGTTGTTCTTGACCACCCCGCGGTGGGGGACCCGGCGATTGCCGCGGGTGAGCCAGGCGATGGAGCGTTCGACCATGGGCCGGTGCCGGCGGTAGCTCTCGAGGTGCTCCGGGAGCTGGGCGCGGAGGCGGTGGGCGCGTTGCAGGGCGTGGTGGGGCCCGAGCCGCAGAGTGCGCCCGTCGGTGGCGGTGGTGCAGCGCTCGCGCAGCGGACAGCCCCGGCAGTTCGCCCCGAAGGTCACCGCTCCGCTCGCGGTGATGGGGCGGGTGACCCCGTTCGGGCAGGTCACCGTGTTGGTCGTGGTGTCGTGGGTGAAGTCATCGAGGGTGAACCCGCCGGGGATCGCCGGGCGCAGCGGCCACGGCTTGATCATCGCGGTGTGCCCGGCGCCCTCGAGCGCGGCCAGCGCGTCGCCGGTGGCGTAGGCCGAGTCGGCCAACACCTCGACCGGCTCGGCTGCCGGCTCGGGTCACCGTGGAGCAGGGCGATGCCGACGGTGGCGTCGCTGTTGGCGGGGCCGGTGGCCTTGGTCAACCCGGTGTTGGTGATCAGCCCGGTGTCGGGCTCGACCACCACGTGGGCCTTGAAGCCGTCCTGGCGGCGCTCGCGGCTCTTGTGAGCATGGCGAGTGTCGGGATCGACGGTGGAGATGACCCGGTCCGGGGCGACCTTGGTCGCGATGCGCCAGCGCCCATCGGTGCCATCGGAGCCCTCGGCGGGTTCGACGTCCTGGCCGGCCACCAACGCCAGCAACGCCACCGACTCCGCCTGCTTCGCGTCGAGGCCGTCACCGTCGGGATGGCGGGCCTCGAGCTCGGCCAGGACCGCCAGCGCGTCGGTGACCAGGACCGAGACCAGCTCGTCGCGCGCGGCCGGGTCGTCCCAGGCGATCTCGGGCTTGCCCGGCCGGGAGTAGTCGTGCCCGCCGGGCCGGGCCGACACCGCAGCGACGATGACGTCGGCGGCGGTGACGTCGCGGGCGACCCGGCGGATCGCGGCGATCAGTTGGGTCACGGTGTCCTGGCGGGCGACCGCGTCATCGAGGATCGTCGAGTCCAGCGCCCGGCGGGTCTTCCCGGCCACCGCGCCGGTCTCGGCGATCACCGCCGCGACCACCTCGAAGACCCGCTCCGGGCGGGTCGAGGCGGCCAGCCGACGGCGCCAGTAGGTCAACGTCGACGGGTCGAACGCGGTGTCGGTGATCGCCAACCCGCACGCGGCCTTCCACCGCAGATCGAACGTCAACGCCTCGACCGCTTCCCGGTCCGAGAGCCCGTGCAGGGCTTGGAGGACCAGCACGGTGGCCACCACCTCCGGCGGAACACTCGGGCGGCCCCGGCGGGTGGGGAACAGGTCGGCGAACAGCTCCGGCGGGAACAGCCGGGTGCGGTGGGCGGCCAAGAACGCGAACACGCTGCCCGGCTTCAGCAGATGCCCGGCGACCGACTCCACATCCAGCAACTCACGCTGATCATCCGAGCGACCCTGCACCCAACAAGGATCCCAGCCGAACCCCGCGGAGCCAGCGCCGACGCGCTGCCTTATTCAGCAGTCTCCTAGGTGCAGGACGCGTCGGCGGCCGTGATGGTCGGGTTGACCGGGGCGTTCCCCGCGGCCCCGGTCGGCGTGGCGTCCGAGCGCACGGTGCCGTCGAAGTCGTCGGCGAGGGTCAGCGTGAGCGTGCCCGGCGCGGAGGCGGTCGGCTCGAGGGCGGCGCCGGGCACCGTGCTGGACAGCGCCGACGCGGCCGCGGCCTGATCGGGGGAGTAGCGGATGGTCGTGGCGGGGCCCGTGCCCGCCGCGGTGCCCTCGCTGACGACGTTGAACCCCGCCGATCGCAGGCGCTCGGCGACGGCGTCGGCGGACGGCCCGTCGGCGGGGAGGGCACGGGGGAGCGCGGGTGCGGCGAAGCGACGCTCGTCGTCGTCGTCCCCGCTGTCCCAGCCGTCGTCATCCCGGTCGCGGTCCTCGTCGCCGCCGTCACCGCCGTCACCGCCGTCCCCGCCGTCGTCGGACGAACGGTCGGACGACTCCTCGCCATCGCGGGAGCCCTCGTCGGAGCCCTCGCCGGCGGGTGAGCGGGCGTCGACCAGCCGCACCTGCGCCGGCGCCGCCGCCGGGACGGCGGGCTCGGTCGGGACGGGGGCGCCGGACCCGGGCAGCGGCCGGTCGTCGATGAGCGCCGAGAACAGCGCGCGCTCCTCGCCGCGGCGCAGCACCTCGTTGCCCCGCTCGTTGGGGACGCCCGTGGTCGGCACGGTCACGAAGCTGACCGTGCGCGGGTCGAGGCTGCCGAGGGACTGCGAGAGCCCGAGCAGCTGGTCGGAGCCGATGTTCTCGCCGGACGTCGACCGCGAGATCGCCCCGACGAGGCCCTCGAGCCGCGACGGGTCGAGCAGCGTGCCGGCCGAGAGCACCGAGCGCAGGAGCGCGCCGAGGAACCGCTGCTGGCGCTGGATACGGCCGTAGTCGCTCGACGGGTCGCCCTCGACGTGCCGGGCGCGCACGAAGTCCAGCGCCTGGCGTCCCGTGAGCACCGTCGGGCCGGCCTGCGGGATGATCGTGCCGAGGATCGAGTCCTTGACGGGCTGCTCCACGCACATCGGCACCCCGCGCACGGCGTCGACCATGCCCTCGAAGCCCTGGAAGTCGACGCCGAGGAAGCGGTTGACCGCCAGCCCGGAGAGCTCCTGGACCGCGCGCGTGACGCAGCGGGGTCCGCCGGCGGCGTACGCGGAGTTCAGCTTCACGCGCGGCGTGGGCGGCAGCATCTGCGGCGAGTAGGCGCCGCTCACCGGGTCCCAGCGCTCGCACGCGGGCCGGGTGATCTCCAGGTCACGGGGGAACGACACCACGGTGACCGCGGAGCGGTCCTCGGGCACGTGGACGATCATGATCGTGTCGGTGCGCGCGCCGGGGACGTCGGCGGTGTCGCCCGCGTCCTCCGACGTCGGGGCGCCGGCGCGGCTGTCGGAGCCGACGACGAGGAAGTTCTGGTCGCCGATCTGGGCCGCGGCGTCCTGGATGGCCGGCGAGTCGGGGTCGAGCGCGCCGATCTGCCGCACCGCGGCCTCGACCCACGACGCCGCGCCCCACGCCAGCCCGCAGACAACGACGACGAGCACCGCGCACGTCGCCGTGAACACGCGCAGCGTCCGGGTCCACGTCCAGCCCCGCCGCCACCGGGTCACCCGCGCCCCGGCCGAGGCGAGGACGGCGGACGTCGCCGCCCAGTCCGTCGCGTCCGCGCGGGTCGCGGTCGCGCGCCCGGGCGCCGCGCTCGGCGCGGCGGTCGACGTGGTCGTCGGTGCCTCGGCGGGCGCGTGCGGCGCCGACGGCGGGGGCCCGAGG
>CADCTH010000258.1 GCA_902805495.1 uncultured Actinomycetospora sp. | reverse complement strand
CGCGCTCGGCGTGCAGGCCCGCCTCGGGCGGCACGGTGGGCCCGCGCTGCGGGGCGAAGGAGGCGACACGCAGCGGCGCCGAGGTCCGGCGCGCCAGGTCGGCGGCCGCCGCGAGCACCCCGGCGGAGTCCCGTCCGGCCCCGTAGGCGCAGGTCACGCGGGTGATCGGGCCGTCGCCCGGTGCGGTGCCGGCGAGCGCGACCGCGACGTCGGCGGCCCGGGCCAGCCGGGCGCCCACCGTGCCGGCGCCCGAGGGGCCGTCGCCGAGGACGACCACCTCGGCCTGGTGGGTGTGCGCGGCGCGGGCCAGGCCGCCGGGGACCGAGCGGTCGACGACGTGGACGACCTCGACCGCGACCCCGTCGACGGTCGGCGCCTCGCCGGTGGCGGCGTCGTGCCCCGGGTGCGTGACCGTGCACAGCACCAGCCGCTCGTCCAGGGCGCGCGCGAGCCGGGCCCCGAGCCGCCGGGCCGCGTCGGCGGCGCGGTCCGGCACCTGGCCGACGAGGATGCTCACGACGCCTCCTCGGTGCGCGCGAGCCGGGAGTGCCGGGCCCCGTAGAAGGCCCAGAACACGAGGGCGACCGCGACCCAGGCGGCGAAGACGATCCAGGTGATCCAGGACAGGCCGGCGACGAGGTACAGGCAGGCGGCGATCGAGAGGATCGGGGTGACGGGATAGCCCGGCACCCGGAAGCCGCGAGGGAGGTCCGGCGCGGTCCGGCGCAGGATGATCACGCCGATCGACACCACCGCGAACGCCACGAGCGTGCCGATGCTGACCAGGTCGGCGAGCACGTCCAGCGGCACGAGCCCGGCCAGGAGGGCGACGCCCGCGCCGACGATGACCGTGGTCGGCACGGGCGTCAGGGTCCGCGGGTCCACGCGCGAGAGCAGGGGCGGCAGCATCCCGTCGCGGCTCATGGAGAACAGGATGCGGGTCTGGGCGTACATGGTCACGAGGGTGACGCTGAAGATCGAGATGACGGCGCCGGCGGCGATGACGATGCCGGGCCAGGCCGCGCCCGTGACCTCGCCGAGGATCGCCGCGAGGCCCGCCTCCTGGCCCTCGAACTCGCCCCACGGCTGGGCGCCCAGCGCCGCGAGCGCGACGAGCAGGTAGACGACGGTGACGACGACCAGGGCGAGCATCAGGGCGCGGGGGAGCGTGCGCCGCGGGTCGCGCACCTCCTCGCCCGCGGTGGACACCGCGTCGAGGCCGATGAACGAGAAGAACACGGTGCCCGCGGCCGCCCCGATGCCGCCGACGCCGAGCGGGACGAACTCGGCGAAGTTGTCGACCTCGAACGCCGTGAACGCCAGCCCCACGAACAGCAGGAGCACCGCCAGCTTGATCGCGACCATGACCGCGTTGGCCGCCGCGGATTCGCGCACCCCGCGCACGAGCAGCAGCGTGCACAGCACGACGAGCACCACGGCCGGGAGGTTGAACACGCCGCCCGCCCCCGGCGCGCCCGACAGCGCGTCGGGGATCCGGACACCGACCGTGCTCTCGAGCAGGGCGTTGAGGTACTCCGACCACCCGACGGCGACCGCGGCCGACGACACGAGGTACTCGAGGATCAGGCAGGCGGCCACGCCCATGGCCGCGGCCTCGCCGAGCGTCGCGTAGGCGTAGGAGTACGACGACCCGGCCACCGGCACCGCGGAGGCGAGCTCGGCGTAGCAGAGCGCGGTGAGCCCGGCGGTGATCGCCGCGAGGACGAAGGACAGGACCACCGCAGGCCCGGCCTCCGGGGTGGCCGACGAGAGCACGAAGAAGATGCCGGTGCCGACGGTGGCGCCGATGCCGATGGCCACCAGCTGCACGAGCCCGATGGAGCGCTGCAGCTCGCCGCCCTCGTGCCCGGGCGTGGCGTCGGCGCCGGTCTCGGCGGCCATCGCCGCGACGGGCTTGCGCCGCAGCCACGCGGCGCGGTCCGGTCCGGGCACGGGCGTCCCCTCGAGCTCCTCGGTGGTGGGCCTCTCGCCGTCGAGCGGGCGCGCGGAGCCTATCCCGCGGGGCCGCGCGCGGTGGCGCGGTCGTGGGCCCGCCCGACGAGCAGCGCCAGGACCGCCGCGAGGATCGTGACGCCGCCGACCACCCAGAGGCCCGCGCGCTGGCTGCCGGTGAGGTCGGCGAGCCCGCCGGTGACGTACGGGGCGACGAACCCGGAGACGTTGCCCAGCGAGTTGATCAGGGCGATGCCGCCGGCGGCGGCCGCCCCGGTGAGGAACTGCGAGGGCAGTGGCCAGAAGGTCGGCAGCGCCGCGCAGGTCCCGACCGCGCAGACCGTCACCGCGGCCATCGTCCAGAACGGGTTGCTCTGGTAGAGCGCGATCGGGATGGCGATCCCGCCGAGGACCATCGGCAGGGCGAGCCACCAGCGCCGCCCGGACTCGCCGGCCAGGAAGCCGTCGTCGGTGCGGACCGCGGCGCGGTCGGCCGACCGGCTCCACAGCACCATGCCGATCGCCGCCACGGCGAACGGCACCGACGTGACCAGCCCCTTCTCGACGATCCCGAGCTTCGTCCCGAACTGCTGCTCGAACCCCGCGACGATCGTGGGCAGGAAGAAGCCCAGCGCGTAGAGCCCGTAGGTGACGCCGAAGTAGACGAACGCGAGCGCGAGGATGCGGGGGGCGGTCAGCGCCCGCCGCAGGGGCCAGTGCCCGGCGGCCTGCACCTCGGCGGCCTCGGCGTCCAGGCGCCGGCGCAGCCACGTCCGCTCGTCCTCGGCGAGCCAGCGGGCCTGCTCGGGGCGGTCGGTGAGGGCGAACAGCGTGACGGCGCCGAGCAGGATCGCGGGGATGCCCTCGAGCAGGAACATCACCCGCCAGCCCGAGAGACCGAACAGCCCGTCGCCCGCCGAGATGATCAGGGCGCTGACCGTCGACCCGACCGCGGTGGAGATCGGCACGGCGACCATGAACCAGCCGACCGCCCGCGCCCGGTACTCCGCGGGGAACCAGAAGGTCAGGTACAGGATGATCCCGGGGAAGAAGCCGGCCTCGGCGACACCCAGCAGGAAGCGCAGCACGATCAGCGTCGTCGCGTTCGGGGCGAACGCCATGGCCGACGCGACCAGGCCCCACGAGACCAGGATGCGCGTGATCCAGCGGCGCGCCCCGAAGCGGTGCAGCGCGAGGTTGCTGGGCACCTCGAGCAGCAGGTAGCCGACGAAGAAGATGCCCGACGCGAGGCCGAACACCGTGGCCGTCATGCCGAGCTCGGCGTTCATGCCGTTCGGGCCGGCGAAGCCGATGTTGACGCGATCCAGGTAGTTGACGAAGTAGAGCACCCCGAGCAGGGGCATCAACCGCATCGCGACCCGGCGCACCGTCCGGCGGCCGAGCTCACTGTCCGTGTGTGATCCGCTCGTCTCCGTCGACACCCGCCCAGGGAACCAGGCGGGTCAAGGGCGTGTGACGTCGGAGGTGAAGACTCAGCCGCAGCTGCGCAGCGCCGAGACGTCGGGGGCGCCGCCACGCTCGAACGAGATGTGGACGTGGTCCTCGTGGTTGGCCGTGGCGCCGCCGCGGTCCTCCATGCCCTCCCAGCCGGATCCGGTGTTGATCCGCTGGTCCCAGATCACGTACTCGACGCCGAGCGCGTTCTTGTTCTCGATCACGCAGTCGGCGATCGCGTCGCCGCTGGTGGTCATGAAGTCCAGCGCGTAGCCGCTCGGGTGGTCGGACTGGCCGCCGCGGCTGCCGACGCCGAGGACGTCGTGGCCCGGGAAGACGCACTCCATCGCGTTGCCGACCTCCTGCACGGAGTCGGCGACGCCGCCGTAGGAGCTCGAGGCGCCGCAGGAGACCGACGCGGTGCGCTGCTCCTCCTCGGCGGCGGCCTGGGTCGCGCGCTCCTGCTCGGCGGTGTCCTCCTCGGCCTCGCGGGCCGCGGCGGCCGCGGCCGCGTCGGCGGCGGCGTCACCGGCGCGGTCGCGCTCGGCGGCCTTGATGAGGTCGGCCGACGCGGCACCGCCGCCGGTGCTGCTCACCGGGCTGACCGCGGTCGACGAGCCGGACGACCCGGAGGAGCCGGACCCCGACGAGGCGTCGGCCAGGGCCAGGCCCTGCGCCGAGAGCTCGAGGGTGCTGGCGGCGTCCTGCTCGGGCAGGGCGATCACCGCCGGTCCGACGAGCGCCAGCGCGCCGCCGGTCAGCCCGGCGGCGACCGCGCCGT
>CADCTH010000257.1 GCA_902805495.1 uncultured Actinomycetospora sp. | reverse complement strand
CGGTCGCCGCGGATCGCCGACACCATGTCGACCACCCGGCGGGTGGCGGCCACCTCGTGGGCCCGGAACATCCGCGCGCCCGCCCGGGCGGCGACCGCCGTCGCGGCGAGCGTCCCCTCGAGGCGCTGGGTGACCTCGGTGGTGCCGAGCGTCTCGCCGATGAAGTCCTTGTTCGACAGCGCCATGAGCACCGGGCGCCCGAGCGCGACCAGCTCGTCGAGGCGGCGCAGCAGCTCGAGGCCGTGGAAGGTGTTCTTGCCGAAGTCGTGGGTCGGGTCGACGAGGATCCGCGACGGGTCGACGCCCGCGCGCTCGTGCGCCTCGGCCTGGCGCGTGACCTCGGCGATCACGTCGGCCACGACGTCGGCGTAGCGCACGCGGTGCGGGCGGGTCCGGGGCACCGCTCCCCCGGTGTGCGAGCAGACGATGCCCACCCCGAACTCGGCGGCGACCTCGCCCAGGTGGGGGTCGACGCCGGCCCAGGTGTCGTTGAGCAGGTCCACGCCCGCCGCGCACACCTCGCGGGCGACCTCGCTGCGCCAGGTGTCGACGCTGATCGCGACGTCGGGGTGCCGCGCGCGGACCGCCTCGACGGCGGGCAGCACCCGGCGCAGCTCCTCGGCCGCCTCGACGCCGCGCCCGGGGCCGGCCTTGACCCCGCCGACGTCGACGACGTCCGCGCCCTCGGCGACGGCCCGGTCCACCGCGTCCAGCGCGGCGGCGGGATCCCACGCGGCGCCGCGGTCGTAGAACGAGTCGGGCGTGCGGTTGACGATCGCCATCACCGCGATCCGACCGTCGGCGGGCAGCAGCGGCCGGGCCGGCGTCACCGCGGTCCCGGCGACGACGTGGCCACGGGCGCCAGGGAGTCGAGGGCGGCGTCCACCGTCGTGGCGCGCACCACCCCGGACAGGCCGCGGTCGGTGACGAAGCCGGTGGCGCGCAGCCCCTCGAGCCAGGCGAACAGCGGATCGTAGTGACCGTCGGGGTCGAGCACGACCACCGGCTTGTCGTGCATCCCCAGCGCGTGCGAGGTCCAGGCCTCGAACAGCTCCTCGAGCGTGCCCAGGCCGCCGGGCAGGGCGAGCACCGCGTCGCTGCGCTCGTCCATCTCGCGCTTGCGGGTGCGCATGTCGGCGACGACGACCAGCTCGTCGGAGTCGTCGTCGGCGACCTCCTCGGCCACCAGCGCCTCGGGGATGACCCCCACCGTGTGCGCCCCGCCCGCGCGGGCGGCGCGGGCGACGGCGCCCATCATCGACACGCGCCCGCCGCCCGAGACCAGCGACCAGCCGCGGGCGGCGATCGCCGTCCCCACCTCCGCGGCGAGCTCGACCGCGGCGTCGGGCACCGGGCCGGACGCGCAGAAGACGCAGATCCTCACGATCCCACGGCCTCGCGGAAGCCCTCCTCGACGATCGCGACCACCTCGTCGATGTCGTCGGTGAGGTGGACGAGGTCGACGTCGCGCCGGCTGATCGTCCCCGCGGAGACCGCCGGGCCCGCGAGCCACTCGACCAGCCCGCCCCAGTACTCGGTGCCCAGCAGCACCACGGGGAAGCGGGTGACCTTGCCGGTCTGCACGAGCACGAGGGCCTCGAACAGCTCGTCGAGCGTGCCGAAGCCGCCGGGCAGGCAGACGAAGGCCTGCGCGTACTTCACGAACATCGTCTTGCGGGCGAAGAAGTAGCGGAAGCCGACACCGAGGTCGACCCACGGGTTGAGCCCCTGCTCGAACGGCAGCTCGATGCCCAGGCCCACCGACAGGCCGCCGGCCTCGGACGCGCCGCGGTTCGCGGCCTCCATCACCCCGGGCCCGCCGCCGGTGATGACGGCGTAGCCCGCGCGCGCCAGCGCCCCGCCGAGCGCGACGCCGCGCTCGTACTCGGGGTGGTCGACCGGCGTGCGCGCCGACCCGAACACGGTCACCGCGCGCGGGATCTCGGCGAGCACGCTGAAGCCCTCGACGAACTCGGCCTGGATGCGCTGCAGGCGCCAGGCGTCGGAGTGCACCCAGTCGGCGGGCCCCCGCGAGTCGAGCAGGCGCTGGTCGGTGGTGGAGCTCAGCCGCGCGGGGTCGCGGTGCTGCTCGCGCCGCTTGTCGATCGTGGTCGGCCGCGGCGCGATGGCGTCCCGCCCCGCGGGGTCGTCGTGGAGCACCTCGCCCCTGTGCCCGTCGTGGCCCCTGTGCCCGGTCATGGCACCGAGCCTAGGAGCCCCGCCCGAACGGGGCCCGGCCGTGGGGCGTCGAGCCGGGGTTTCGGCGTCGCGGACCCGTGGCACCCGTCGGTTGAACGTGCAACCAATCGTACGAGGAGGGCCACTCTTGGCCACGGTCACGCCCAAGGTCTCGATCATCTACTACAGCTCCACCGGCACGATCCACGCGCTGGCGCAGGAGTACGCGAAGGGCCTCGAGAACGCGGGCGCCGAGGTGCGCATCCGCAAGGTGCACGAGCTCGCGCCGCCGGAGGCCATCGCGTCCAACGAGGCCTGGCAGAAGCACGCCGAGGAGACGCAGGACGTCCCCGAGGCCACCGCCGACGACGTGCTGTGGGCCGACGCCGTCGTGTTCGGCTCGCCGACGCGCTACGGCAACGTCACCGCGCAGCTCAAGCAGTTCATCGACACCCTCGGCCCGCAGTGGGCGCAGGGCCAGCTCGCCGACAAGGTCTACTCGGGGTTCACGTCGACCTCGACGCCCCACGGCGGCCAGGAGTCGACCCTGCTCGCGCTGTACAACACGTTCCACCACTTCGGTGGGATCACGGTGACGCCGGGCTACACCGACCCGATCCAGTTCACCACCGGGAACCCCTACGGCCCGTCGCACGTCGACGGCCAGGGCTCGATCCCGATCTCGGACGACACGCGCCAGGCCACGCAGTACGCGGGCCACCGCATCGCCACGATCACGCGCCAGCTCGTCGCCGGCCGCGCCGAGGTCGCCGCGGTCTAGGCCGTTCGCCAGATCCGGGATGTCAACGAAGTGGCGTTACGGACACTCAACGTCTGCAACGCCACTTCGCTGATGTTTCCCGCTGCTCCGTTCAGGCGCGGGTCAGGTACTCGCGCAGGACGTCGCAGGCCGCGGTGACCGCCGCGACGGGCACCGACTCCTCGCGGGTGTGGGCGAGGTTCGGGTCGCCGGGGCCGAAGTTCAGCGCCGGGATCCCGAGCGCGGCGAAGCGGGACACGTCGGTCCAGCCGTACTTGGCCACCGGCGTGGTGCCCGTCGCCGCGACGAAGTCCGCCGCCGCCGGCTCCCCCAGCCCCGGCAGGGCGCCCGGGGACGCGTCGGTCTCGGTGAGGTCGAAGCCGTCGAGCACGCCGGCCACGTGCGCACGGGCGTCGTCGAGCGAGCGGTCGGGCGCGAAGCGGAAGTTGACGGTCACCTCGCACACGTCGGGCACCACGTTGCCCGCGACGCCGCCGGCGATCCGCACCGCCTGCAGGCCCTCGCGGTAGCGGCAGCCGTCGATGTCGACCTCGCGCGCCGCGTAGTCCGCCAGCCGCGCCAGCACCGGCGTCGCCGCGTGGATCGCGTTCTCCCCCAGCCACGAGCGCGCCGAGTGCGCGCGCCGCCCGTGCGTGCGCACCACCACCCGCAGCGTGCCCTGGCACCCCGCCTCGACCTGGCCGGACGTGGGCTCGCCGAGCAGCGCGAGGTCGGCGTCGAGCCAGTCGCGGTGCTCGCGCTCGAGGCGCCCGAGGCCGTTGCGCGCCGCCTCGACCTCCTCGCAGTCGTAGAGCACCAGCGTGACGTCGTGCGCGGGCTCGGCGAGCGCGGCGGCGAGGTGGGTCATCACCGCGACGCCCGACTTCATGTCGCTGGTGCCGCAGCCGTACAGCGTGCCGCCCTCGCGCCGCGACGGGACGTTGTCGGCGATCGGGACGGTGTCCAGGTGCCCGGCGAGCAGCACCCGGCGCGCCCGGCCGAGCCGCGTGCGGGCGAGCACCGCGTCGCCCGACCGCAACAGCTCCAGGTGCGGCGCCTGCGCCGCCAGCGCGGCCGCCACGGCGTCGGCCAGCGCGGCCTCGTTCCCGGAGACGCTCGGCACGTCGACCAGGGCGGCGGTCAGCGACACCGGGTCGGCGAGCAGGTCGAGGGTGACGGGTGGGGCGCTCACGGTGCGCGAGGCTAACCGGGGCGTTCGGTCGGTGACGTGCGGCGTCCACCCGGGCCGCTAGCCTGGCGGGCGATGAGCACCCCCACCCGCGCCCTCGGCGTCGGCCTGGCCACCGTGGCCGTCGACGGCACCGTCCTCGACACCTGGTACCCGCTGCCCGAGCTCGCGGACGGCGCGGACGGCATGGCCGCCGAGCCGGGCACGGTCCAGGTCCCGGCGTCCGAGCTGGAGCCCTCGCTGGTCGACGCGCTGGGCCCCGACCCCGACCGCGGGGTCGAGGTGGTCGCCGTGCGCACCGTCGCCGACCTGACCGGCCCGCCCGGGTCGGCGTACGACGTCTACCTGCGCCTGCACCTGATCTCGCACCGGCTGGTGCGCCCCCACGGCGTCGACCTCACCGGCATCTTCGGCCACCTCGCCAACGTGGTGTGGACCAACCACGGGCCCTGCCCCGTGCCCGAGTTCGAGCGCGTCCGCGCCCGCCTGCGCGCCCGCGGCCCGGTCACGGTCTACGCGGTGGACAAGTTCCCGCGGATGGTCGACTACGTGATCCCGACGGGCGTGCGCATCGGCGACGCCGACCGCGTCCGCCTCGGCGCGCACCTGGCGTCGGGCACCACGGTGATGCACGAGGGCTTCGTCAACTTCAACGCCGGCACGCTCGGCACGTCGATGGTCGAGGGCCGGATCTCCGGCGGTGTCGTCGTCGGCGACGGCTCCGACGTCGGTGGCGGCGCGTCGATCATGGGCACGCTCTCGGGCGGCGGCAAGGAGACCATCGCCGTCGGCGAGCGCTGCCTCGTCGGCGCCAACGCCGGCCTGGGCATCTCGCTGGGCGACGACTGCGTCGTCGAGGCCGGCCTCTACGTCACCGCCGGCACGCGGGTGACGCTCTTTGAAGATCAGCACGCCGATAGGGGCTCCGTGGTCAAGGCCGTCGAGCTCTCCGGGCGCCCGGGTCTGCTCTTCCGCCGCGACTCGACCACCGGCGCGGTGCACGCCCTGCCGCGCAGCGAGGGCGCCCGCGTCGAGCTGAACGACGCTCTCCACAAGAACGACTAGATTCGGTGTCGTGGACGTCGAGGTCACCCGTCTGCCCGGGATCGGCACCAAGCAGGAGTTCACCACCGCGTCGGGGCGCCGGCTGGGGGTGCTGACGCACCGCGACGGGCACCGCGAGCTGCTGGTGTCCGGGCGCACCGACCCGGACTCGTGCAGCGCGTCGGTGGGGCTCACCGACGCCGAGGGCCAGGCCCTGGGCACGCTGCTGGGCGCACCCAACCTCGTCGCGCAGCTGCAGGACCAGCAGGCCGAGCTCGAGGGCATCATGACCGCGCAGTTCCCGGTCGGCGCGGGCTCGCCGTACGACGGCCGGACGCTGGGCGACACCGCGATGCGCACGCGCACCAGCACGTCGATCGTCGCCGTGATCCGCGACCACGTCGTGTCCCCGTCGCCGGGGCCCGACTTCGTGTTCCGCGCGGGCGACCTCGTCGTCCTCGTGGGCACCGGCGAGGGGCTCGGCCGCGCCGCAGCGATCCTCGAGGACGGCTGAGCGCCCCCCCGTGCACTCCTCCGCCCTCCCTCTCATCGAGCTGGGCGCGCTGTTCTTCGGACTCGGCATCCTGGGCCGCCTGGCCGGCCGCCTCGGGATCTCGCCGGTGCCGCTCTACCTGCTCGGCGGGCTGGCGTTCGGCTCCGGCGGGCTACTGCCCCTCGAGGGCATCGAGCCGTTCACCACCGTGGCCAGCGAGGTCGGCGTCGTCCTGCTGCTCCTGCTGCTGGGGCTCGAGTACTCCGCGTCCGACCTGGTCGGCGGCCTGCGGCGCTCGTGGGCGGCCGGGATCGTCGACATGGTGCTCAACGCGGCGCCGGGCGCGATCGCGGCACTGCTGCTCGGCTGGGGCCCGCTCGGCGCGCTGGCGATGGCCGGCGTGACGTGGGTGTCGTCGTCGGGGATCGTCGCCAAGGTCCTCGACGAGCTGGGCCGGCTGGGCAACCGGGAGACCCCCGCGGTGCTCTCGGTGCTCGTCATCGAGGACCTCGCGATGGCCCTCTACCTGCCGATCACCACCGCGGCGCTGACCGCGATCGGCCTGGTCGCCGGGCTGCGCACCGTCGGGATCGCCGTCGCGCTGCTGATCGTCGCGCTCGTCGTGGCCCTGCGCTTCGGGCGGTTCGTGTCCAGCGTGGTCGAGTCGCCGAGCTCCGAGGTCTTCCTGCTGCGCGTGCTCGGCATCGCGCTGCTGGTGGCCGGGATCGCCTCGCAGCTGCAGGTCTCGGCGGGTGTCGGGGCGTTCCTGCTGGGCATCGCGATCTCCGAGGACACCGCCGAGAACGCCGCCCGCGTGCTCACGCCGTTGCGGGACCTGTTCGCGGCGGTGTTCTTCGTCGTGTTCGGCCTCAACACCGACCCCGCTCAGGTGCCCGCCGTGCTGCCCGCCGCGCTCGTGCTCGCCGTGGTGTCGACGGCGACGAAGCTCGGCGCGGGGTGGTTCGCCGCGCGCCAGATCGGCGTCGGCCCGCTGGGGCGCTGGCGGGCGGGGGCGGCGCTGGTGGCGCGCGGCGAGTTCTCCATCGTCATCGCCGGCCTCGCGCTGACCACCGGCGCCGTCGACCCCGGCCTCGCCCCGCTGGCCACCACCTACGTGCTGCTCATGGCGATCCTCGGGCCGGTCGCGGCGCGGGTGGTCGAGCCCGTGCACGCCGGCCTCACGCGGCGTCTGCGGCCGGCCGCGTCCTGAGCCGTCGTGACGGTCAGCGCGCGGCGGGTGCCGCCGCGCCGTCCCACGTGACGTGCCGCGGGCCCAGCCGCACGACCGCGACGCCCTGGACGGCGACGCCGACCGCGATGACGCCCAGCGCCGCGCGGAACCCGGCGAGGTCGATGAGCACGCCCATCACGGGCGGGGCGAGCGCGGCGAGGACGTAGGCCGAGCCGAGGGTCAGCGCCGACACCGACGCCGACGTCGCGCCGTCCGGGGTCCGCCAGGCGACGACGGCCAGCCCCAGCGGGAACCCCGCGCCCACCGCCACCGACGCGAGCACCACCCACGGCCACGGCCCCACGACGGGCAGCACGGGCGCCACGATCGTGCCGGCGACGCCGACGCCGGCGCACACGACGCAGAACGCGGCCCACGGCGCCCAGGCGCGGCGTCGCTCCGCCGCGAGGGGCACCAGCAGCGCGGCGGGGATCTGGACGACGTTCCACACCGAGAGCACCACCGCGGCGCGCGCGGTGGAGAAGCCCTGCGCCTCGTAGAACGGGGCGAGCCAGGTCAGCCACCCGTAGAACTGCACCGACGACATCGCCTGGAACAGCACGGCGAGCCGGGCGAAGCGGTTGCGCCAGGGCAGGCGGACCGGGGCGGCGGCGGGGATGTCGTGCAGGCTCCGGGTGGCCGGCCACCACACGACGAGGGCGAGCAGGGCGGGCACGGTCCACGCCGCGAGCGCCCACCACCACCCGCCGAGCGCGTCCTGCAGCGGCAGCGCCGTCAGCGACGCGACGGTGGCCCCGCCCATCATCGACACCGTGTAGAGCCCGGTGGCCGCGCCCGCCCGCTCGGGGAGGTGGTCGCGGACGACGCCGGTGATCGCCACGCCGACGACCCCGATGCCCAGACCGATCGCGAGGCTGCCCGCGACGAGGGTGACCGACGCCGGGACCCCGTGGGTGGCGCTGCCGAGCGCGATCGCCGCGATGCCCAGCGCCGCGGCCTGCTCGCGACCGACCCGGCGGGCCAGGGCCGGGGCGGCGAACGAGCCCGCGCCCATCATGAGGATCGTCGCGGCCTGCACGAGCCCGGCGAACCCCGCGGACAGCCCGAGGTCGGCGCGGATCGTCTCCAGCAGCGGCGGGTAGGCCGAGAGCGCGGCGCGCAGGTTGACGCCCAGCGCCAGCACCGCGAGCAGCACCACGGCCGGGCGCACGCCCCGCTCGGTCACCCCGCGAGCCGCTCCGCGGCGGCCGCGATGCGCTCGTCGGACGCGGTCAGCGCGACGCGGACGTGGGCCTCGCCCGCGGGCCCGTAGAACTCGCCGGGGGCGACGAGGATGCCGCGCGCGGCGAGCCGGTCGACGGTGGCGCGGCACGGCTCGCCCGCCGTCGCCCACAGGTAGAGCCCGGCCTCGGAGTGCTCGACGCGCAGGCCGGCGGCCTCGAGCGCGGGCCGCAGCTCGGCCCGGCGGGCGTCGTAGCGCGCCCGGGTCGCGGCGACGTGCTCGTCGTCGCGCAGGGCGGCGGTCATCGCCTCCTGCACGGGGCGCGGCACGATCATCCCGGCGTGCTTGCGGGTCTGGAGCAGGTCGGCGACCAGCACGGGATCGCCGAGCACGAGACCCGCGCGGTAGCCGGCGAGGTTCGACGTCTTCGACAGCGAGTGCACCGCCAGCAGGCCCGTGACGTCACCGCCGTGCACGGCGGGGTCGAGCACCGAGGTCGTGACGACGCCGGGGCCGGGCAGCGCGAGGTAGCACTCGTCGGAGGCGACGACGGCGCCGAGCGCGCGGGCCTCGGCCAGGCGGTCGGCCAGCCGCCCCGCGTCGAGCACCCGCCCCGTCGGGTTGGAGGGCGAGTTCAGCCAGACCAACCGCGTGCCCTCCGGCAGCGGCTCGTCGTCGTGCACGGGGGCCGTGCGCGTGCCCGCGAGCCGGGCGCCCACCTCGTAGGTCGGGTAGGCCAGGTGCGGGAACGCCACGACGTCGTCGGCGCCGTCCCGCCCACCCAGACCGAGCAGCGTGGGCAGCCAGGCCACCAGCTCCTTGGAGCCCACGGTCGGCAGGACGGCCTGCGGGTCCAGGCCGGGGACGCCGCGTCGGCGGGCGAACCAGTCGACGACGGCCTGGCGCAGCGCCGGGGTGCCCCACGTCTGCGGGTAGCCCGGCGAGTCCCACGCGGCGCGCAGGGCCTCGCCGACGGCGTCGGGCACCGGGTCGACCGGGGTGCCGACCGACAGGTCGACCACCCCGTCGTGGTGCGAGCGGGCCACGGCCGCGGCGCCCGCCAGGCTGTCCCAGGGGAATTCCGGCAGGGCGCGGCGCGTGGCCTCCCGTCCGGCTGTCACTCCCCCTGGGGCGGCAGCGACGGCACGGGGCCGGCGTCGCGGTCGACCTTGCCGACCTTGGCCGCGCCGCCCGGCGAGCCCAGGTCGTCGAAGAAGTCGACGTTCGCCTGGGTGTACACCGACCACTGGTCGGGGACGTCGTCCTCGTAGTAGATGGCCTCGACGGGGCAGACCGGTTCGCACGCCCCGCAGTCGACGCACTCGTCGGGGTGGATGTACATCATCCGGCCCCCTTCGTAGATGCAGTCGACGGGGCACTCCTCGATGCAGCCCTTGTCGAGCACGTCGACACACGGTTCGGCGATCACGTACGTCACGTCTGCTCCTGCTCCTCACTACGTCGTCGGGCGCGGCCCGTCCTCGCGCGGTGGTGTCACACGGCCAGGCACGCCACCCCGGAGTATCCCGGTCGTGTGCGGCGCGCGCCCGTGCGGGGGCGATCCGATTGTCCCGGGATGGTGCCCGTCACACCGCTGGTCAGCGTGCGCGGCCCTGCTCCCGGGCGACCCACTGCGCGGCCGCGCGCGCCGCCCGCTTGAGGCCCGAGCGCTCGCTGCGGTAGCTGGCCAGCGCGCCGACGACCGGCACGTTGGCCAGGACCCGCCAGAAGCGCCGGCCCTGCGGGCGCCGTCCGAGCTCCTCCTGCAGGCCCCACAGGGTGCGGCCCATCCGCCAGATCGCGCGCGCCAGGGCGGCGAGCCGGCCGCGCTCCTCGTGGTGGTCCGCCGAGCCGACCGTGCCGCGCAGCTCGCCGGCCTCGCGCTCGACGTCATCGTGGTGCGGGTCGCCGAGGGAGGCGGGGTCGACCTCGCGGCCGAACAGCACCGAGGCCAGCAGGCGCACCTGCTCGTCGCGGCCGTCGAGCCCGTGCTCGCTCGCGATGGCGCAGACGACGAGCCCCTGCGCGCCGAGCCCGAGGATGTCCGACACCGGCAGCCGGCGCGCCAACGCCCCGCCCAGGCCCGGCACCGACGCGACCGCCGAGGTGAAGCGCCCGACCCGCGACACCCACCAGTCGTCGCGCTCCTCGGGGCTCATGGCCTGCCAGCGCGGGGTGCCCGGGAGCCTGGAGGTGGCCAGCCGGTCGAGCAGCCGCGCCCGCGCCGCGCGCAGGCCCCGGCCGATGCGGGCGCGCCGGGACGTCGAGGTGGCGACCGGCTCGAGCTCGCCCCCGCCGCTCTCCTGCAGCTCGATCGCCCGGCGGCGGGCCAGGCGCCCGAGACGGAAGGGGTCGGCGTCGCGGAGACCGCGCAGCACCGGGCCGGTGGCGGCCACGAAGGGCCGGAGGACGCGGACGACGTGCTCGTCGGGGATGGCGGGCATGCCGGCACGTTTCCCCGGACGCGGCGCCGCTCAACCGTGCGGGGCCGTGGCCCGGTGCCGGGCGGAGCGCCACGACACCACCAGCGCGCCGGGCACCACCCCGGCCCCGAGCAGCAGGACCGCCCGCCAGTCCGGCGGCAGCACCCCCGCCCCGGCCGGGCTCCAGAGGCCCGCGACGAGCACGGTGAGCGTCCAGGCGCCGAGCGGCACGAGCGGCGCCCGGGACCCGGGGAGCACGGCGTCGGCGCCGAGCACGAGCAGCGGCGTGGTCAGGGCCGCGATCAGTGCGGCGAGGGGCAGCGGGACGCCCGTGACGCCGACGCGCAGGGTCAGCCACGCCATCTCGCTCCACGCGAGCAGCACGGCGTCGAGCGCGATCACCGCGACCGCGACGCCGGCGAGGACCGCGCGGCGCCGGGTGGCCGAGCGAGGGTCACCGTCGCTGCTCCCCACGCCGTCGAGGTGACCTTCGCTCCCCTCGGCGCGCGCCTCGGGGTCGGTCACGAGGGTGGGAGCAGGTCGTCCCGCGCGCCCGCCGGGCCGCGCAGGTGCACGAAGCACTCGGCGCCGAGCACGGGCTGCGCCAGGCCGTTGGACAGCGCGAAGGCCGGCGGCTCGCGGCCGTCGTCGTAGACGCTGATCTGGGTGGCGTGCGCGCGCAGGGCCGCCAGCTTCGCGACGCGCGCGCCGCCGAGCTCGATCCGCGTGGTGATCGTCGTGTCGGGCACCGTCGGGAGGTCGTCGACCGGCGGCACGGGCAGCGGCAGCCAGGCGCGGCGGCGCAGCGCGGCCAGGCCGGCGTCGACCTCGTCGTGCGCGGCGGCGGTGGCGTGCACGGTGATCGCGGTGGCGTCCGGGTCGACGGCCGCGACCGCCGCCATCGTGATCTCGTGCGCGCGGACGTGGTCGGGGTGGCCGTAGCCGCCGCGCTCGTCGTAGGTCAGCACCACGCGCGGCGCGACCTCGCGCAGCACGGCGACCAGGGCCTCGACCTGCGCGTCGAGCCCGTCCGGCGCGGCGAACGCCCCGGGGTCGATGGTCTCCGGGGCGGCGGCGCGGATGCCCTCGCCGGCGAGCACCATGCCCGAGTCGTGCCACGTCCCCGCCCCGCCGAGCCAGCGGTGGTCGGTGACCCCGAGCGCCGCGCAGGCCCGCGCCAGCTCGCCCTCGCGGTAGGCGCCCAGCGCGTTGCCGGTGAGGTGCTGGAGCCCCGGCGGGATGACCTCGCCCCGCTCGCCGCGCGTGCACGTGACCAGCGTCGTCGGCACCCCCGCCGCGACCGCCCGGGCCATGACCCCGCCGCAGGTGATCGTCTCGTCGTCCGGGTGGGCGTGGACGAGCAGCAGCGGGCCGGGGCTCACGCGCGCTCACGGTAGGCCGTCCGGCGGTGTCGAGTGCGCGCCACCCCGGTGATCGAAGTACGTATACGGACACTGGGTGTCAGCGACGCCACTTCGCTGACACCGGGGCACTACTCCGCGCGGACGAGGTGCGGTGGTTCGGCGAAGTGGCACGCCGTCGGGTGGTCGGTGGACGCCCGGACCTCGAGGGCCGGCGGGTCCTCCGCGCAGAGCGTCGCCGCCTTCGGGCAGCGGGTGCGGAAGCGGCACCCCGAGGGCGGGTCGGCGGGGCTGGGGACGTCGCCGGTGAGCCGGATGCGCTCGCGGCGCACGGTCGGGTCGGGGACGGGCACCGACGACAGCAGCGCCTGGGTGTACGGGTGGCTCGCCCGCGTGTAGATCTGCTCGTTGGTGCCGGTCTCGACGATCGAGCCCAGGTACATCACCGCGACGCGGTCGCAGAGGTGGCGCACGACGCCGAGGTCGTGGGCGATGAACAGGTACGCCAGCCCGAACTCGCGCTGCAGGTCGGAGAGCAGGTTGAGCACCTGCGCCTGGATCGACACGTCGAGCGCCGACACCGGCTCGTCGCAGACGATCACCTTGGGCCGCAGGGCGAGCGCGCGGGCGATGCCGATGCGCTGGCGCTGGCCGCCGGAGAACTGGTGCGGGTAGCGGCGGATGTGCTCGGGGTTGAGCCCGACCACCTCGAGCAGCTCCTGCACCCGCCGGCGGCGGTCGCCCTTCGGCGCCACCTCGGGGTGGATGTCGAACGGCTCGCCCACGATGTCGCCGACGGTGCGGCGCGGGTTGAGCGAGGTGTAGGGGTCCTGCAGCACGATCTGCATGTCCCGGCGCCACGCCTTGAGCGCCGCGCCCCGCTTCGCGAACAGGTCCTCGCCCTCGAAGCGGGCGGTGCCGCTCGTCGGCGGGATCAGGCGCAGGAGCACCTGGGCGAGCGTCGACTTGCCGCACCCCGACTCGCCGACCACGCCGAGGGTCTCGCCGGGGTACAGGTCGAGCGAGACGCCGTCGACGGCGCGCACCTGCCCGATCGCGCGGTGGAACACCACGCCCCGCGTCACCGGGAAGTGCTTGACGAGGTCGCGGACCGACAGCACCGGCTCGGGGGTGGTCACCCGGACACCACCTCCTGCGTCGCGGGACGGTCCGGCCCCTCGGCCACGAACCGCTCGGCGAAGTGGCACGCCGCCTCGTGCGCGTGCCCCTCCTCGACCTCGCGCAGCGGCGGGTACTCGTCGACGCACACGTCCTGGGCGTACGCGCACCGCGGGTGGAACGGGCACCCGCGCGGGATCGCGGTGAGGCTCGGCGGCAGGCCCGGGACGGGCCGCAGCGGCGCGCCCCGCACCCCGCCGGCGTCGTCGACGCGCGGCACCGAGTCCATGAGCCCGCGCGTGTACGGGTGCGCGGGGCGCGCGTAGAGCGTCGCGGCGTTGGTGTGCTCGACGATCCGCCCGGCGTACATCACCGCGATCCGGTCGGCGACCTCGGCGACCACCCCGAGGTCGTGGGTGATGAGGATCAGCCCCATCCCCCGCTCGCGGCGCTGCTCGTCGAGCAGGTCCATGATCTGCGCCTGCACCGTCACGTCGAGGGCCGTCGTGGGCTCGTCGGCGATGAGCAGGTCGGGGTCCAGGGCCAGCGCCATCGCGATCATGACGCGCTGGCGCATGCCCCCGGAGAACTGGTGCGGGTACTCCTTGACGCGCTGCTTCGCGTTCGGGATGCGCACCAGGTCGAGCATCTCCGCCGCCCGCGCCGTCGCGTCCTTGCGCGACATGCCGCGGCGGAACCGGAACTGCTCGGCGATCTGGAAGCCCACCGAGTACACGGGGTTCAGCGCGGACAGCGCGTCCTGGAAGATCATCGCCATCGACTCGCCGCGCAGCAGCCGGCGGCGCTCGGGGTCGGCGCCCAGGAGCTCCTCGCCGCGGAAGCGCACCGAGCCGGCGGTGATCCGCCCGGGCGGGGCGTCGAGGATGCCCATCACCGTCTGCGCGGTGACGCTCTTGCCGGAGCCGGACTCGCCGAGCACGGCCAGCGTCTAGCCCTCGTCCACGTGGTAGCCGACGCCGTTGAGCACCGAGGCGGAGTCGCGGCCGCGGCCGAACTCGACGTGGAGGTCCTCGACCTCGAGCAGGTGACCCATGGTTCACCGTCCCCTCGGGTCGAGGGCGTCGCGCACCGCGTCGCCCAGCATCACGAACGCCAGCACCGTCACGACGAGGAAGCCCGCCGGGAACAGGATCGCGTGCGGGATCTGGGCCACGCGGTCCTGCGACTCGGCGATCATCACGCCCCACGACACCACGGGGTCCTTGAGCCCGATGCCGAGGAACGACAGCGTCGCCTCCGCGCCGATGAACGCGCCGAGCTGGATCGTCGCGTACACCAGCACCGGCGCGAGCGTGTTGGGCAGGATGTGCCGGAACACCACCCGCAGTCGCCCGGCGCCCAGCGCCCGCGCGGCGCGCACGTAGTCCTGGTCGCGGGCGGTGATCGTCGCCGCGCGCATGATCCGCATGGCCATCGGCCACGACAGCACCACGATCGTCGCCACCACCTGCACCACGAGGCGGGACTCGCCCACGAGCTGCCCCGGCGGGTTGTACGTCGTGAGGATGACGATCCCGCCGAGCACGAACGGCAGGCCCGCGAAGACCTCGGCGAAGCGGGAGAGCAGCGAGTCCGGCCAGCCGCCGCGGTAGCCGCCGAGCAGGCCCGCCAGCGCCCCGAGGAGCACGGTACCGAGGGTCGCGAGCACCCCGACGGCGAGCGTCGGGCCGGCGCCGTAGATCGCCCGCGCGTACACGTCGCGGCCCTGCAGGTCGCGTCCGAGCGGCGCGTCCGGTCCCGGCGTGGCGCCCGACCCGGCGAGGTCGGCCGCACGCGGGTCGACCGCGGTGAACAGGGACGGGAAGACGGCCATCACGAGCAGCACGAGGATGATCGCGGACGCGACCCAGAACAGCGGGCGGCCCCGGAGCCGGCGCCAGGCGTCGGACCAGAACCCGCCGGGGTGCTCGACGTCCGGGTCCGCCTCCTCGCCGGCGTCGCCCGGCCGGGCGGTGCCGGCGTGGAGCAGGGGTTCAGTCATAGCGGATCCTCGGGTCGAGCACGGCGTAGAGCAGGTCCACGACGAGGTTGGCGACCAGGTAGACGATCACCAGCAGCACGACGATGCCGACGACGGTGGCGGTGTCCTGCTGGAGGATCCCGCGGAACACGAGCCCGCCGATGCCGCGGATGTTGAACACGCCCTCGGTGACGATCGCCCCGCCCATGAGCGCGCCCAGGTCGGTGCCGAGGAACGTCACGACGGGGATGAGCGAGTTGCGCAGCATGTGCACCCCGACCACGCGCCGGTGCGTCAGGCCCTTGGCGACGGCCGTGCGCACGAAGTCGGCGCGCGCGTTCTCGACGAGGCTCGTGCGGGTCAGCCGGGCGACGTAGGCCATCGACAGGCTGCCCAGCACGAAGCCGGGCACGAGCAGGTCGCCGAACGAGGGGTCGTTGGGCACCGAGGTGCGGATGATCCCGAGCTCGACGCCGAGCACCTGCTTGAGCACGAGCCCGGTGACGAACACCGGCAGCGAGATGAGGAACAGGGTCGAGACGAGCACGAGCGAGTCGACGAAGCCCCGTCCCCGCACCCCGGACACGATGCCGGCGAGGATGCCGATCACCGCCTCGATCAGCAGCGCGACCAGGGCGAGCCGGATCGTGACCGGGTAGGCGGTCGCGATGAGCGAGGAGACCTCGGTGCCGGAGAACGTCTGGCCGAAGTCGCCGGTGAGCAGCGCCCCGAGGTACTTCAGGTACTGCACGAGGATGTTGTCGTCGAGGTTGTAGCGCTCGGTCATCGTCGCGATGTAGGCGGGCGAGCACTCCCGCTGACCGCACTTGCCGGCGAACGGGTCGTCGGACAGACCCCACACCAGGGCGTAGACGATGAACGTCGTCCCGAGGAACACCGGGACCAGCTGCAGCAGGCGCCGCAGCGTGTAGCGGCCCACCCCGGTCAGCCCTGCGGGTTGAGCCGGTAGGTCGTCGTGTCCTGGCGGTTGAGCGGGTTGTGCTCGGCCTCGGCCACGCGCGCGGAGTTCCCGTAGATCACCGGCCGGCTCCACAGCGGGATGTTCGGCATGTCGGCGAGGATCGTCCGCTCGGCCGCGGCGTACCCGGCGTTGGCCGCCTGGGTGGTCGGGGCCTGGTCCGCCTGGGAGAGCGCGGCGTCCACCGCCGGGTTGGCGTAGCCGTAGTCGTTCGAGGACGCGCCCGTCCGGTAGAGCTGGGTCAGGAACGTCTCGATGCTCGGGTAGTCGCCCTGCCAGCCGTTGCGGAACAGGCCGGTGAACTGCTGGGCGTTGGCGAGCCGCCGCTGCTCGGAGAACGAGGGCACCGGGGCGTAGCGGGCGTCGATGCCCAGGGTCTGGCGGATGCTGGTGGCCACGGCCTCCATGTACGGGTCGTGCCCGCCGTCGGAGTTGGCGGTCAGCGTCAGCGGGCCCGCGAAGCCCCCGGCCTGGGCCAGCAGCTGGCGGGCGCGCTGCGGGTCGAACGTGCACAGCTCGCCGCACTGGTTCGGGACGTAGCCGTCGGCCGCCGAGGTCGCGTAGCCGGTGGCGGGCCGGTACACGCCGCCGAAGATCTGCTGGGTGATCGTCTGCCGGTCGATGGACATCGAGATCGCCTGGCGCACCAACGGGTTGGCGAACCGCGGGTCGTACAGCGGGACGCCCAGCGAGTCGGTGACCAGGCCCTCCTTCTGGTGGGCACCCGCGCCGAGGTCGGTCCGCCAGCGGTCGCCGGTCAGGGCGGCCGGCGGCACCTGCCGCACGTGGTCGAGGTTGCCCGACAGCACGTCGTCGTAGCTGGTCTGCAGCTCGGAGTAGACACGGAAGTCCAGGCGCTGGACCTGCGGCTTCACCGAGCCCGCGTACTGGTCGTTGCGCACGAGGACCAGGTTCTGGTTCGGCGTCCGGGACTCGAACCGGAACTCGCCGTTGCCCACCGGGGCGGCCTCGTAGCCCGCGCGGTCGGTGAAGAACCGCTGCGGCATCGGGTAGTACGCCGAGTAGCCCAGGGTCAGCGGGAAGATCGTGAACGGCTGCTCGAGCGTCACCGTGAACGTCTGCGGGTCCACGACGCGCAGCCCGCGCATCGTGGGCGCGGTCGGCACCTCCGGGGAGACCTCGTCGTAGCCGTCGATCTTCTCCATGAACGACTGCGCCCCGGCGGCGTTCGGGCCGGCGGCGGTCCAGTTCCAGGAGTCGACGAAGCTCTGCGACGTCACCGGGGTGCCGTCGTGGAACGTCCAGCCCGGCCGGATCCGGATGGTGAACGTCCGGTTGTCCGTGGTGGTGATCGCGTCCGCGACCTCGTTCGACGGCTGCCCGGTGTCCACGTCGTACTTCACGAGCCCGGCGAACAGCGCGTCGATGACGTCGCCGCCGTTCTGCTCCGTGGTGTTGCCGGGGATCAGCGGGTTCTCCGGCTCGCCCCACTCGATGCCGACGGTCTGGGCGGACTGCTCGTCGCCGCCCCCGCCACCGCACGCGGCGACGAGCAGCGCCAGGGCCAGGGCGGCGGCCACGGCGGTGGCCCAGCGACGCATCGGCAACGTTCCTCCTCGGTGCGGGACCCCGGGTCGCTCGCGCCGGGCGACGAAGCGGTCACCGCGCGTGACCCGACCGGCGGGAACCTTAGCGTCCGAACCGAAACCGGCGCTCGGGGGAACGTCGGGGCCGAACGTCTCAGTTGATGCCGTCGTCGCCGCGCTGGGTCGCCGGGGGCGGGACCCAGCGGTCGGCGCCGGCGAAGGGGCTCTCGGTGAGCGGCCCGACCACCACGTCGGTGCGGTCCGCCGGGCCGACCAGCACCGACGCGGCCTGGAACAGCGGCACCGTGGGCAGCGCCGACCAGAGCGCGGGCTCGGCGAGGGCGAGCGCGGTGTCGCCGGCGACCGTGCCGGCCGAGGCGGCGTCGAGCAGCGACTGCAGGGTCGGGTCGCAGAACCCCGTCGCGGTCAGGGCCTCGGACGCCTGCGGCTCGGTGAGCTCCTCGAGGTACTCGGCGTCGGCCTCGGCGGCGTCCTGCGGGTCCTGGGCGTCCGCGGGGTCACCCGGGGCCGGGGCGGCGGTGGAGGACGGCGACGCCCCGGTGGCCGTCGCGGCGGGCATCTCGCTGGTCGGGGCGGCGGTGCTCGTCGGCGCCGCGGGCGTGCTCGGCGCCGTGGACGTGGCCCCGGGGGTGGCGGGCGCCGCGTCGACGGCGGCGAGGTCGACGGCCGGG
>CADCTH010000256.1 GCA_902805495.1 uncultured Actinomycetospora sp. | reverse complement strand
TGCGGGGTGGCCGGAATCGGGCCGCCGATGACGGGACGGAAGTACAGCCGCGCGGTCTGGCCGAGGGAGCGGGCCTGGTCGCCCTCCTGGCCGGGCACGGTGATGACCAGGTTGTTGCCGTCCTGGACCACCTCGGCGCCACTGACGCCCAGGCCGTTGACGCGCTGGTCGATGATCTGGCGCGCGAGGTCGAGCTGGTCGGGCGTGGGTGCCGCGCCCGTCTCGGTGCGCGCGGTGAGCGTGACCCGCGTGCCCCCCTGGAGGTCGATGCCGAGCTTGGGCGTCGGCGACCCGTCCCCGGTGAGGAACACCAGCCCGTAGAGCACCGTCACGATCGCCACGAAGGCGGCGAGGTAGCGCCCTGGCCGGAAGCGCACGGTCGGAGGGGCCACGCTGCGTTGCTCCAGTTGCTCGGGTGGTTCAGCCGGGGAGGGGCTCGCCGCGAGGGTAGGCGCCGGGCCCGGCGGCGCCCCGCCCCGGGTGGCTCAGGACCGGCGCGGCGAGGACACGTTGTCCGTCGTGTCCGCCGGGGCGTCCTTCCTGTCCGACTCGGCGCCGGCCGGGGCGTCGACCACGGGCGTCGACTCGGTGGGCACCGACGACTCGGGCAGCGCGTCGATCTCGTCGAGGTCGTCGGCGTCCACCACCGCCTCCTCGGCCACGAGCTTCTCGCGCACCGCGGCCCGCAGCCACGTGGTGACGACGTCGGGGGCGATCTCGACGTCGATGGTGCGCTCGTCGTCGACGTCGACGACGGTGCCGCTGATGCCCGAGGTCATGACGACCACGTCACCGACGGCCAGGCTGCTCTGGATCGACTCCTGCTTCTGCTCCTGCTTCTTGCGCTGACGGCTGGACATGAACACCAGGCCGATCATGAACAGGATGAGGAGGGGGAAGATCAGGTCCATGGGTTCTCCGATCACCGAGTGCGCGAGGAGTCGTGCACCTCGCACGTGTCCGATTCCGAGTCTGCCAGCTCAGGCGAACAGGGTCCCCTGGCCCCGGCCGTCGCCGGGCTCCGGACCGCCCGCGTCGGGACCGGCGCTGGGGGGTTCCTCGCCCAGGTGGCGCCACGCCGCGGGGGTCGCGACGCGGCCGCGGGGCGTGCGGGCGAGCATCCCGGCGCGCACGAGGTAGGGCTCGCAGACCTCCTCGACGGTGCCCGGCTCCTCCCCCACCGCCACCGCCAGCGTCGACACCCCGACGGGCCCGCCACCGAAGGAGCGCACCAGGGCCCCGAGCACCGCGCGGTCGAGCCGGTCGAGCCCCAGCTCGTCGACGTCGTAGACGGCCAGCGCCGCGCGCGCGACCTCGCGGGTGACCGTGCCGTCGGCGCGGACCTCGGCGTAGTCGCGGACCCGGCGCAACAGGCGGTTGGCGATGCGGGGCGTGCCGCGCGAGCGCCCGGCGATCTCGCGGGCCCCGTCGGGGCGCAGCACGACGTCGAGGATGCGGGCGCTGCGCACGAGCACCTGCTCGAGGTCCGACGGCTCGTAGAACTCCATGTGCGCGGTGAAGCCGAACCGGTCGCGCAGCGGGCCGGTGAGCGCGCCGGCCCGCGTCGTGGCCCCCACCAGCGTGAACGGTGCGACGTCGAGCGGGATCGACGTGGCGCCGGGGCCCTTGCCGACCACGACGTCGACCCGGAAGTCCTCCATCGCGAGGTAGAGCATCTCCTCGGCCGGGCGGGCCGTGCGGTGGATCTCGTCGATGAACAGCACGTCGCCCTCGACGAGGTTGGACAGCATCGCCGCGAGGTCGCCCGCACGCTCCAGCGCCGGGCCCGAGGTGATGCGGACCGCGCTGCCGAGCTCGGCGCCGATGATCAGGGCGAGGCTGGTCTTGCCCAGGCCGGGCGGCCCGGAGAGCAGGACGTGGTCCGGCGGGCGGCCGCGGCGCAGCGCGCCCTGGAGCACGAGGTCGAGCTGCTCGCGGACCCGGGGCTGGCCGATGAACTCGTCGAGGCGGGCGGGGCGGAGCTTGTTCTCGACGTCGCCCTCGCCGTCCTCGACGGTGGCCTCCAGGGCACGGCCGAGGCTCGCCTCCAGATCGGTCGAGCTCCGCTGCGCTCCGTCTCCTGCCAGATCCGGGTCGCTCATCGGCCCGGCCCGAGCCGGGTGAGCGCCGCGCGCAGCACCGCTGACGAGTCGGACGAACCGGCCGCCGACGAGCCGCCGAGCACCTCGTCCACCGCCTTCTCCGCCGGCTTGGCCGCGAAGCCGAGGCCGACCAGCGCCTCCACCACCTGGTCGCGCAACGTGCCCGCGGCCACCGGCGACGCGAGCACCTCGTCGTCCCCGGCGTCGGCGGGCGAGGCGGGGGCCACCTTGTCGCGCAGCTCGACCACCAGGCGCTCGGCGCCCTTGCGCCCGATGCCCGGCACGCTCATCAGCGTCGTGAGGTTGCCGTCGGCCAGCGCGACCGACAGCGACTGCGGGTCGAGCACCGCCAGCGTCGCCAGCGCGACGCGCGGCCCCACCCCGGACACCGTCTGCAGCAGCAGGAACATCTCGCGCTCGGCGGCGTCGGCGAAGCCGAAGAGCGTCAGCGAGTCCTCGCGGACCACGAGCGCGGTGTCGAGCCGCGCCGGCTGGCCGCGGCGCAGGCGCGCCAGCGTCGACGGCGTGGCCTGCACGGCCAGCCCCACGCCCCCGACCTCGACCACCGCGTGGTCGAGCCCGAGGGACAGGACCTCCCCCCGCACCGACGAGATCACCGCACGACCCTCCCGACCGCCCCGACGAACACGCGTTCGAAGGCTACCGGCCGCCCCCGACGGTCCCGGGGACCGCCGCGCCTGCTCACCCGGTCAGGAACTCGGCGAGCACCGGGGCCAGCACGGCCGGCGTGACGAGGTGCCCCTGGCCCGGCAGGGTCCGGCGCTCCGAGCTCGGGACGGCGGCGGCCAGCGCGTCCACCGCCGCGCCCACCCACGCCGGGCTCGCCCCGCCGTCG
>CADCTH010000255.1 GCA_902805495.1 uncultured Actinomycetospora sp. | reverse complement strand
GGCACCGGCGCGGACGGCGCGGCGGCGCGGGGCAGCAGGTCGTCGCCCGCCGCGGCGCAGGACAGGCTGCGCACGAGCGTGCGGATCATCGTGCGCGGCGCGTCCCAGCGCAGGAAGCCCGCGGCGCCCGCGGCCAGCGCCTGCTGACCGCTCGCCTCGGTGGAGCCGGCGACGAGCACGGCCGTCCCCGGCGCCTCGGCCAGGTCGCGGCGCACGGCGGCGAGGCCGGTCGGCTCGGTCTCGGCGAGCCCGAGCACCGCCACCACCCGACGGGTGGTGCCGAGGCACGCGAGGAGGTCGTCGACGTCCTCGGCCTCGACCACGGCGTCGTGGCCGGCGACCTCCCGCAACAGCAGCGTCAGGCGGCGCCGGGACTGGGGCCGCTCGTCGTGGACCACGCACGTCGCGCCGGCCACCCCCTCGTCGAGCACGCGCGTACACGTACCCCATGGGCCACCGACCGACCGTGACCCCGCGCGGCGTGTCGATCAAGCGAACGACAACGGTGTAAGTCGCCCGTCCGGCTATCACCCACACGCGTATCTCTGCTTTCGCTTGTCCACGGAGAGTTCGCGACCTTGCATGGCACCGACGTCCTCGACCCCGAGGACCCGGACGGTGGGAGTGCGGATGCCGACATGGCGGTCGGGCCGGGCATTGGTCGTCGCGGGGGCACTCGCGGCCGCGGCGCTCGCCGCGGGTCTCGTGACGCCGGCCGCGGTGGCGGTGCCCTCGAGCGAGTCGTGGGCGGCGGAGGTCGCCGTCGGCGGGGGCGACGACACGAACGTGGTCGCGAACGGTGACGCCGTGCGCCTCGACGACCTCCGCGCCCGCACCACCAGCCGCGGCCCCGCCCCGGCGGAGGGCGAGCTGCTGCTCGCGCCCCGCCGCCCGGCGGCCATCACCGACCGGGTCGCCGCCGAGGCCACCGCCGACGTGCCGGCCGGCGCCGAGGTGATCGTCGCCGTCCGCGGCACCCGCGACGACGGCACCTGGGGCCCGTGGTCCGAGGCGGGCCCGGGCGTGCCGGCGCGGCTGTCCGAGCCGACCGTCGAGCTGCAGGTGCGCATCACCCTCGTCGCGGCGCCCGACGGCCGCGCCCCGGCGCTGCGCCGGCTGTGGCTGACCGCCGACCGCGGACCCGCCCTCGGCACGCCGCGTCCCACCGAGCCGTTCACCGCGCGGGTGTTCGCCACCCGCATCGGTCTGGTCGGCAACAACACCGCCAACGGTCACGAGGTCGTGCGCGACGACCGCTTCGTCGCCCTGCCCTCGCGCCGAGCCCTCGCGCCGCGGTGCAGCGGCGACTACACCGTCCGCGTCTGCTCCCGCCCCGACCGCTGCACCTGGGCCCCGGTGTGGGACGTCGGGCCGTGGAACACCACCGACGACCACTGGAACACCCCCGAGCGGCGCCAGGCGTTCGGTGATCTGCCCCGCGGACGCCCGCAGGCCGAAGCTGCGTTCACCGACGGCTACCGCGGCGGGCGCGACGGCTCCGGGCGACGCGTGACCAACCCCGCGGGCATCGACCTCGCCGACGGCACCTTCCGCGACGACCTCGGGCTCACCGACAACGCGTACGTCACGGTCACCTACCTCTGGACGGGCACCGGGCCGTCGGGCAGCGCGCTCGACAGGGAAGCCCGCCTCGACGTCCGCGCCGCGCCCGCCCCCGACGCGCCGGTCGTCGGTGTCGTCGCCCCGCGAGCCCGCGTGACCTACGAGTGCGCCGCCGAAGGACCCGGCGGGCGCACCGGCATCGGCCCGCGGTGGATCCGCGTGGGCGACGCCCAGTACGTCCCCGCCGACCGCGTGGAGGTGCGCGATGTCCCGGCCTGCTGACCCCCGACGCCGCCCGGCGGCGATCCTCGCGCTCGTGGCCGGCGGGATCGGTCTCACCGTGGCGCTGGCGGTGCCCGCCGCCGCGACGGCCGGCAGCGAGAGCTGGGCCCCCGAGATCGCGCTGGCCGGCGGGGACGACCGCGGCGTCGAGCTCGTCGACGGCACGGTCCGGCCGGTCGGATCCGAGACCGGCGAGCTCGTCCTCGCGCCGCGCCGGACCGCCGGCATGGCCTCCGCGGTGTCGGCGGTGCCGACCGCCGTGACGCCCACCGGGACCAGCGTGGTCGTCCAGGCCCGCGGGCTGGGCGCCGACGGGCGCTGGGGGCCGTGGGTGACCGTGCCCCGCAACGGCGACGCCACCCTCCCCCGGCCGTCCGGCGAGCTGTCGGTGCGGGTGCTGCTGCGGCGCGGGGTCGACGGTGCGGTGCCCGTCCTGCGCGGACTGTGGCTGACCACCAGCACCGCGCCGCCGCGGACGACGACGGCCACCGAGACGAAGACCAGGACCGAGACGTCGACGGCGGTGCCGGTCACGACGGTGCCGACGAGCACGAGCACGACGACCACGACGGTCCCGTCGACGAGCACGACCACCACGACGGTCCCGCCGACGACCACGACCACCACGACCGTGCCGCCGACGACCACCACTGTCCTGCCGACGACGACTGTCCTGCCGACGACGACCACGACGGTCCCGTCGACGAGCACGACCACCACGACCGTGCCGACGACGACCACCACTGTCCTGCCGACGACCACCACTGTCCTGCCGACGACCACCACTGTCCTGCCGACGACCACCACTGTCCTGCCGACGACGACCGTCCCGCGGACGAAGACCACCACGGTCCCGTCGACCAGCACGACCACGGTCGAAGCCGTCGACCCGGACACGACCACCACCACCACGACGCCTGTGCCTCCGCCGGGGCTGGTGCTCGACCTCCCGCCGGACCCGCCCTACACCCCGGCGCCCGTCAGCACGGCCGGCGCCACGGAGTCGTGGTGGGGCGCCGACCTCCTGAACTGGCTCAACCGAGCGCTCTGAGCAGGGCCCGCGTGAGCAGGCCCGGCACTCAGAACGGTGGGTCGTCGGGTCGTCCGTGGCGGTCGGGTGGGCGGTCGACGTCGGGGTCGGGGTCGGGGTAGGGGTCGTTGGTCCAGATCGGTTCGTCGGTGGCGAGCTCGGCGGGGGTGGTGTTCGAGCGGGGCCGGAACGTGGCCGGTGGTGGCACGTCGGGGGCCACGGGCTGGGGGTGTTGGCGGTAGGTGTGGCCGGTGGGGCTGGTCCAGGTGAAGGTGCCGGGGGCGCTCTGGTCGAGGCGCCAACCGGTTTCGTGCTTGAGGCGGTGGTCGTGGCGGCAGACCGGGCCGAGGTTGGGGCCTGCGGTCGGGCCGCCGGCGGTGACCGCGACGGTGTGGTCGAGGTCGGCGGCGAGCGCCGTCGCTCGACACGGCGGGAAGACGCACGCCCGGTCCCGGATCTGGATCCAGCGCGCCAACGCCGGCGGGGGAAGGCGGCGGGCCGCGTCGGCGAGAGTCTCGGGTTCGGGCGCTCGCCAGGCGGCGTGCTGCTGTTGCAGCTCCTCGATCACCTCGGCCCACCCCGGATGCTCCGCGGCCCGCAGCCGCGCGAGGGCGCCCTGGTCGATCTGCAGCTCGAGGACCGGGCGCGGGCTGAGCGGCGGCGCCTGCGATGAGGTGTCGTGGGGGGTGGTGG
>CADCTH010000254.1 GCA_902805495.1 uncultured Actinomycetospora sp. | reverse complement strand
GAAATACCATCCCGTCAAACGCTCGACTCGATCCGGCGAGCGACATCCCGACCCGCCAGAGATCCACATCTACCGCGCCGGCGCCTAACTGAGCGGCATTGCACCACATCGAGCACTGGCTCGACGGCGGCGACACCAAGGTCGAGAACATGGTGCTGCTCTGCCAGCACCACCACCTGGTCATCCACCACGACCACTGGCACCTCGAGATGATCGACGGGCTCCCGTGGTTCACCCCACCACCCTGGATCGACCCCGACCAGCAACCACGGCTCGGCGGACGACCCCGCGTCCCCACCTGAGGTGGTGCAGTCCGACGTCGGGCCGATCCGCCGGAGTGATCACCCACCAATCCTCCGGCAGCGATCGTCCGCTACTGCAGGTAGTCGTGCACCTGCTTCTCCGACGCCTGGCCCGGGTCGCCGCCGAAGTCGCGGCCCGCGCGGCGACGGCGCAGCACGTCCCAGCACTGGTCGAGCTGCTCCTCGATGGCGCGCAGGCGGGCGCGGTCGTCGTCGTCGATCTTCTCGCCGTGGGAGCGCAGCCGGTGCTCCTCGTCGACCAGCGTGTGGATGGTCTGCAGGGTCTCGTCGTCCGCCATGGCGTCGAGAGTAGTCAGCTGCGGACGAGCGCCACGAGATCCCGCCCGCCGGCGTCTGGCAGGTACGCCCGGCCGATGCCCAGCCCGACGCGCGGGAGGTCGGCCTCGTCGCGGTGCACGAGGAACATCGGCGCGTAGCGGGGCTGGAACTTCGCCTTGAACTGGTGCAGCGAGCGGAACCCGTAGTACGGCTCGAGCAGCGCGCCCATGCGGTCGAGCACGCGGTCGAGGACGTCGGCACCCTCGGCCTCCTCGGTGCGCGCGAGCGGTGCCCCCGAGAGCGAGAGGAACTGCGCCCCTTCCTCCTGGAAGGTCAGGCAGGCCGAGGCGATGAGGTACTCGACGACGGCGCGGAACCCGTCCTGGCGTCGCCGCATCACGTCGAGGGTCCAGCCGACCACCACCCCGCCCGGCCCGTACACCGGCAGCCACGAGGTGACGCCGTGGATCGTGCCCTCGGCGTCGACGGCGAGCTCGGTGCCGACCTCGGGGTCGAGGGCCTCCTCGAGGCCGCCGAGCGTGAAGCCCATCTCGGGCAGGCCCTTGTCGCCCACCCACTCCTCGGAGATCGCCCGCACCTGCGCCACGACGGCGCGCGGCTCCTCGTCCAGGCGCACCATCCGGTGGGTGATCCCCGCCTTGCCCGCGCGGTTGAAGGCGCTGCGGACGTTCTGCCACGGCTTGCCCTTGAACTCGAGGCCGTCGAGGTCGATGAGCGTGTCCTCGGCGACCTGCAGCGTCCGCCACCCGTCCGCCCGCGCCTGCTCGGCGAGCTCGGCGGTGGTGGAGAACAGGCACGGCACCCAGCCGGCGCGCTCGGCCATCGCCCGGAAGTCCTCGAGCGCGGCGGCCCGATCGGCCGGCGCCACGATGGGGTCGCCGAGGGCCACCGCGACGCCGGCGTGGACGCGGTAGGCGGTGACGCCGCCGTCGGTGCCGTGCCTGAGGTAGCGGTTCTCCGGCCAGGTCGTCATCCAGGACAGCGTCGACCCGCCGTGGCGGTGCAGCGCGTCCCGGGCGGCCTCCGGGCCGGTGCGGGCGTCGCGCTCGCGTCGCCGCAGGCGCCGACGGGACGGCACCGCGAAGGCGTGCCGGCCCACCACCAGCCACACCAGCAGCGCCGACCACAGCACCGCGTTGGGCACGAACACCGCCAGGCCCACGAGCTCGATCTGGTCCATCTGGTCGGTGAGCTGCGCGAACACGACGGCGCCGATCACGAACAGCCCGAGCAGCGCGTACAGGCCGCCGAGGACGAGCCCCAGGACCCAGGCGAGCCGGCGTCCGCGGCGCAGCCCCTCGGCCAGCAGCAGCGAGACGACCACGGAGATCGCGGTCTCGGCGACGGTGGAGTCCGACGCGGTGTTCCCGAGCGGGCCGACGACGGGCACCACGAGCGTCAGCACCCGGATCGCCGCGATGACGAGGAGCCCGACCGCGGCGACGAGGCGCCACTCGCGACGGCCCGGGTGGCCGGTGGGGACCTCGCCGGCCCCGGCGATCCGGCGCCCGAGGGGCAGCGCGACGGCCAGTACGAGCACGTGCGCGACGTCCGCGAGGTGGCCGAGGAACAGCAGCCCCACGACCGTGACTCCGACGAGCACGAGGCGCAGCCGCAGGCGCCAGGGGGCGGCGAGTGTGGCCGACGCGACGGCGACCACCGCGAACACGCCCGGCGAGATGCCGCCCGCGAGGGCGCCGGCGAGCCCGACCGCCCACACCCAGCCGGTGGCCACCAGCGCGGCGACCAGGGCGAGCGTCACCGCGACGGCGGCGACCTGGCCGACGACGAGCAGCACCGCGGTGCGCCGCGGGCCGAGCCGGCCCTCGCCCCAGCCCACCCCGAGCGCGACGAGCACGAGCCCGACCCACGCGCCGACGGGGTGCGCGCCGACGAGGGCGCCGGTGAGCACGGTCCACGGGTGGCCGGCGGCGATCGAGGGCACGCCGTGGGCGATCGCGTCGCCCCACGACCGGTCGGTGACGGGGCTCCAGAACGCCCCAGTGGCGACGTCGGCGACGACGAGCAGCAGCAGCGTCACCGCCGTGACCGGGCGCCGGCGGGCGACCGCGAGGGCCCGCGCCGCCGCCGACCGCGTCCGGGCCGGGGCCGGCGTGGTCTCCGGCGGGGCGGTCACCGTCATGGCGAGCTCCTGGTGGTCACGCCCTGCAACGAGCGGTCGCTCGGTGCGGCTGGACGGGTGAGGTACGTCTGGAGTCTGCGGCGCGGGACACCGGAAAGACAATCCTCAGGGTGATCGGGACCTCGACGCCGACGCCGCCGACCGTCACGATCACCCGTGTGGACGGAGATCCCGACGACACCGGCTCCCGTGACCGGCGCCTGCTGCTCCTGTCGGTGTGGGCGTCCGCCGCGTTCGCGGTGCTGTCGTCGGTGTGGGGGGTGCTCAGCGGCTCGTCGATGATCGTGTTCGACGGGCTCTACTCCTTCGCGAGCATCGGGCTCTCGGTGCTCGCCGTCCTCGCGCTGCGCACGTCGCGCCGGGGGGCGGACGAGCGCTACCCCTGGGGTCGCGAGGTGTGGGAGCCGGTGACCGTGGTGGTCAAGGCCGTCGCCCTCGGCGCGCTCTGCGTCTACGCCGTCGTGGGCGGGGTGGCGGACCTGTTCGCGGGCGGGCGCGAGGTCGCGACGGGGTGGGCCCTCCTGTACGCCGTCATCGCCACCGCCGGCGGCGTGGTCGTCACCCTCGTCATGCGCCGCGGCGGGCGGTCGGACCTGGTGCGCGCCGAGGCGGCCGAGTGGGTGGGCGACACGCTGCTCTCGGTGGGGGTGCTCGTCGGGTTCGTCATCGCCGTCGTGCTCGTGGCGGTGGGACGGCCGGACATCGCCGCCTACGTCGACCCGGGGATGGTCGTCCTCGTCTCGGTGCTGTTCCTGCGGGTGCCCGCGAAGCTGATCGGCGGGGGCATGCGGGAGATCCTCGCGATGTCCCCGCCGGCGGAGACGCGGGCAGAGCTCGAGGGCGCGGTGGAGGCCGTGCGCGAGCGGTTCGGGCTCGCCGAGTCGTTCCTGCGGGCCTCGAAGGTCGGGGGCCGCGTCGACGTGGAGGTGGACTACGTGGTGGGGGAGGAGTCCGCGGTGGCCACGGTGGCCGACTGCGATGTGGTGCGCGAGGCCCTGCACGAGCGGCTCGCCGCGCTCGGGCACGAGCGGTCGGTCGTCGTCGCGTTCACCACCGACCGGCGGTGGGCGCTGTGAGCGGGACGCCGGTGGTGGTGCACCTCCGGCGCCCCGGGGACCTCGTCGCCGTCGACCCGGCGATGCTGCTGGAGGACGACGACGCCCGGGCGGTGCCGGGTGCGGACGAGGTGCTCGACGAGCTGCTCACCCGCGGCCGGGTCGGGCGCCGCGACCGGCTCGTGCTGACGCTGCCCGCCGCCGGGATCGGGCCGGACCGGGCGGCGACGGAGACCCTGCTGGTCACGACGCTGCGGCGCTGGTGTCGCCGGCGGCTCGAGGCCACCGAGCGCGAGACCGCGGTGCTGCGCCGCCAGGGCTGGGCGTCGCTGCGCCCGGGCCTGCCGCTGTTCCTCGTCGGCCTGCTGTTCTCGACCGACTTCCTCGCGCCCGACGTCCCGGAGTTCTTCCAGAACCTGCTGGGCAACGGGGTGTTCCTCGTGATCGCGTGGGTGGGGCTCTGGTACCCGCTGGACCTGTTGTTCTTCGCGCGCCTGCCGCTGCGCCGCCAGCAGCGGGTGCTGGACGCCCTGCTGACGATGCCGGTCGAGGTGCGTGTGCGGGAGGCTGCGCCGACCGGGTGACGGTGGCGGCCGGGCGGGTGGCGAGCGTTCCGCTCCGGTCGCTGCGGGTGGACCCTCGCGGGCGAGCGCGCGCGGCGGCGGTGGAGTGGCCATGGGGACGACCCCGGGGGACGGCGAGTGGCTGGAGCTCGTCGCCGACCTGGTGGGCCGGCCGTTGACCGGCTGGCCCACCGAGCAGGTCCTGCCGCTGCTCGCCGCGACCTTCGGGGCCCCGGCCGGCTCGTTCAACGACCGGAGCCCGTCCGGGCCGATCCGGCGGGAGGCGTGGCCCGCGGGCCTGTTCGGCGCCCGGTACCCCGAGGTCGAGCGGTGGGACCGGGAGAGCGCGCCTCGGGAACACCCCCTGCTGCGCTACTACCTCGGGTCGGGCCGGCGGGACGTGGTGCAGGTGTGCGACGTGCCCGAGCGGTTCGCCGGCCGGCGGGCGCAGGACCGCTGGCGCTCGGTCTGCCACCACCTGCTCGGCGACGACGTCGTCGCCCAGATCGCCCTGCCGGTCTGCTCGGGGCCGCTCACGAACCGGGCCTTGCTCGTGGGGCGCGTCGACCCGTTCTCGCCGGCGGAGATGGCGATGGCCCACCGCCTGCAGCGGGTGCTCATCGCTCTCGATCGCCAGATCGCCGCGCACGCCCGCTGGTCGGCGCGCACCGGGGAGCACGCGGTGCCCACCGCGTCGTGTGTGGGCCTGACTCCGCGCGAGAGCGCGGTGCTCGACCTCCTCGCCGCCGGCGGCACCGCCCGCGCCATCGCCCGGCGCCTGGCCGTGGGGGAGCGGACGGTGCAGAAGCACCTGCAGCGCGTCTACGCGAAGCTCGGCGTGCCCGACCGCCTGGCCGCGGTGCAGCGCGCCCAGGTCCTGGGGCTGCTCCCGTCACCGGACCTCCGCGGTCCGTGACGTACGTACATCCCGTCCTGTCGGCCTCGTCACGCCGCGCCGTCAATGGGTGCGACCACCACCACCGTCAGGAGAGAGCCATGCTCGCCACCACCGACCTCCGGTCCCGCCTCGACGACGTCCGTGGGCGCATCAGCGCCTGCCGGCGCACGGTGGAGGACGACCGGGGCGCATCGGTGGTCACGGTGGCCGTCGTCCGCGAGTTCGACGACAAGGCCACGAAGGCCGGTGCGACGCCGGACGAGGGCGCGCGGGACGCCGTCATCGAGCTCGAGCAGGCCGCGGACAGCGCGAAGGTCGCCGCCGGGGCGGACCCCGGGATCAGCGACGCCGCCCGCAGCAGCGTCGAGGACGCCCACCTCGCGATCTTCATCCTCAAGACCGAGGTCTGAGCGCCTCCTCCAGCTCGGCCCCGGCCACGTCTCGCCGCCGCCTGACTACCGGTCCAGCATGGCCTCCTCGTGGTCGAGCTCGCGGAGCATCTCGCGCAGGACGCTCTCGTCGATGCGGCGCATCTCGCGGTAGCGGGCGAACGTCGCCCGCTCCGCGTCGAGCATCGCCCGGCGCAGGCGCACGAACGCCAGCGACGGGGCCTCGCCGAGCTCGTCGTCGCTGCGCCCGAGGCGTTCCCACGGGCTGTTCGCCCGGTGCTGCGCCCAGGAGCGCAGCTGCTCGGTGACCGCCTGGGGCGTGGACCCGTCGGAGAGCTCGTCGAGGCGCGCGAGGGCGGCCTCGGCGGCGGCCTGCTTGGCCGCGGCCTCGTCGAGGACGTCGCGCTGCCCGCCCTCGTCCTTGACGTGCAACCGCCGGATGAGGACGGGCAGGGTCAGGCCCTGCAGCAGCAGGGTGCCGACGGTGATGACGAACGCGGCGAACAGGACGACGTTGCGCCCCGGCATGCCCGGGCCGGTCTCGTCGGCGGCGGGGATCGCGAACGCGGCGGCGAGCGTCACCACGCCGCGCATGCCCGCCCACGAGATGACCAGCGGCCCGCGCCACGACAGGGCAGGTCCCCGGGCCCGCACCCGCGGCAGGAGGCGTGGCAGGTAGATCGTCGGGAACACCCAGACGAAGCGCGCCAGGATGGTCACGCCGAGCAGGGCGAGCGAGACCAGCAGGATCCGCGTCGCGTCCTCGCCGAGACCGTCGACGACGACGCGCAGCTGCAGGCCGATCAGCGCGAACACCAGCGCCTCGAGCAGGGTGTCCAGCGCCTTCCACACCGCCTGCTCCTGCAGGCGCGTGGCGTAGCCGGCCTCGCCGGCCTTGTGGCCGAGGTAGAGCCCGGCGATGACCACCGCGAGCACCCCGGAGGTGTGCAGCTCCTCGGCGAGCAGGTAGATCGCGAACGGGACGAGCAGGCCGACCGCGCTCTCCAGCGCGCCGTCGGCCAGGCGCTGGCGCACGCGGTGCAGCAGCCAGCCCACCGCCCCGCCGATGAGCACCCCGCCGACCGCGGCCAGGGCGAACTCCTCGAGCCCGGTGAGGATCGTCGCACCGGGACCGACGGTGGTGGCGACGGCCGCGACGAGCAGCACCCGGAACAGGGTCAGCGCGGTGGCGTCGTTGAGCAGGCTCTCGCCCTCGAGGATCGTCATGATCCGCCGGGGGAGCCCCAGCCGGCGCCCGATCGACGCCGCGGCCACGGCGTCGGGCGGTGCCACGACGGCCCCGAGCACGAGCGCGCTGGCCAGCGGCAGCTCGGGCACCAGCAGCCAGGCCGCCATCCCGACCACCGCCGTGGTGAACGCGACCAGGCCCACCGCGAGCTGGCTGATGCGCCGCAGGTTCTCCCGCAGGCGCAGCGTCGAGCTCTCCAGCGCCGCGGAGTACAGCAGCGGCGGGAGCACGAGGAACAGGACGAAGTCGGGCTCCAGGGGCACGATCGGCACCCCGGGCACGTAGGACGCCGCGAGTCCCACGACGACGAGCAGCAGCGGGGCCGACAGCGCGTAGCGGCGCGCGATCGCCGTGACGCCCAGGGCGACGACGAACACCGCGAGCAGGACGCGGGGGTCGGTGTCGGTCACGGGGCGGGCGTCCCGCTCGCCGGTCCGGGCGGATCCCAGGGCGTCGTCGCCTGCAGGACGGCCTCGGTGAGCGCGCCGGAGCGCAGGTGCGTGCCCTGTTGGTAGGCGGGGTCGGCGACCATGTCGCTGAACGCCTGCCGGCTCGGGTAGCGCACGACCAGCACCGCGTCCCAGGCCTGGCCTTCCTCGGCCACGAGCGCGGTGCTGCCCTCGCCGAGGTAGAGGATCTCCGCGCCGCGGGGTTCGGCGTACCGGCGGAAGTGCGCGAGGTAGGCGGTGTAGGAGTCGCGGGCCGCGGCGTGGCCGCCCTCGGCGTCGGGGCGGAAGCGCAGCAGGTTGAGCATGACCACCGGACCACCGGGGTCGTCGGCCAGGAACGTCTTGATGTCGCGCCCGCGGGGGTCGACGGCCATCAGGGTGCCTCCTCTCGGGCGTCACTCTTCGTGTGCACGCTGACGGCGTAGCCGCCGCCGGCGTAGGGCTCCTCGCCCGCCCAGTCGGCGGTGCGCGCGAGGAGGGCGAGGCCGGCGGCGGTGCAGGCCGCGTCGTAGTCGTCCAGCCCGGGGAACGCGACGCCGTCGGGCAGCGTGAACGGCACGTGCGCGTCGTCGAGGCCGAAGCCCGCGACGAGCAGCCCGCCGGGGCGCAGGTGCCCGGCGAGCCCCGCCACGACCGCGGCGTGCGTGCCGGGCGTCAGCAGCGGCCAGAGGTTGCCGGCCGCGACGACGGCGTCGAGGGGGTGGTCCAGCCGGAGGGCCCCGGGATCGGCCAGGTCGACCAGGCGCCAGTCCAGCGCGGGCGCCGCGGCGCGGGCCTCGTCGAGCATCGAGGCGTCGAGGTCGACGCCGACGACGTGGTGCCCGAGGTGCGCGAGGTGGATCGCGACGCGCCCGGTGCCGCAGCCGGCGTCGAGGACCGCGGACGGGCGGCCGCCGAGCAGGGCGTGCACGCGGCGGGCCTCGCCGTCGAGGTCCTCGCCGGCGGCCTCGAGGGCGGCGAAGCGTGCGGCGTATCCGGGGCCGGCGGTGCCGCCGGTGACGGCGAGCCAGGGGTTCACGGCCACCGGGCCACTCTAGGCGCCACCTCCGGGTGATGATCCCGACCCGCACATGCAGATGTACGCATGTATGGTCCGGGGTGTGGGACACGGTCACGGACACGGGGGTCACGCCGGGGCGGACGACCGCCGCCGGCTGGGGCTCGCGCTCGGCGCCGCGGCGGTCGTCCTGGTCGTCGGCGTGGTGGGCGCGGTGCTCACCGGCTCGCTGGCCCTGCTCGCCGACCTGGGGCACGTCGGCACCGACGTCGTCGCGCTGGGCACGGCGCTCACCGCCTCGGCGCTGGCCGCCCGGCCCCCGAGCCGGCGGCGCACCTTCGGGCTGGGCCGCGCCGAGGTGCTCGGCGCCGGGCTCAACGCCGTCCTGCTCCTCGGCGTCACGGTGTGGGTCGCCGTCGAGGCCGTCGACCGCCTGGCCGCGCCGACCGCGGTCGCCGCCGGCGGGCTGCTGCTCTACGGCCTCGTCGGGCTCGTCGGCAACGTCGTCGCGCTCGTGGTGCTGCAGCGCGGCAGCGGCGGCATGAACGTGCGCGGCGCCGCCCTGCACGTGCTGGGCGACGCGCTGGGCTCGGTCGCGGTGCTGGCCGCGGCGGCGGTCACGCTCACCACCGGCTGGGCCTACGCCGACACCATCGCCTCCCTGGTGATCGTCGCGATCCTCCTGCCGCGCACGGTCGCCCTGCTGCGCGAGACCGGGCACGTGCTGCTCGAGGGCGCGCCGGCCGGCATCGACGTCGACGACGTCCACACGACCCTGCTCGACGTCGACGGCGTCGCCGAGGTCCACGACCTGCACGTCTGGGCCATCAACGACCGCAGTCCCGCGGTCTCGGCGCACCTCGTCATCTCCGACGCGGGCTGCACCACCGCCGACTGCGGCCCCCACGGCGTCCTCGACCGCGCGACCCACCTCCTGCGCGAGCGCTTCGGGCTCGAGCACAGCACGCTGCAGATCGAGGCGCTCGAGCACGCCGACCACGAGCAGGCGTGCGACCCGCCCGCCGGCGCGCTCAGGAGGCGCTGAGCGCGAACGCCCGCCGGTGCTCCGAGGGCGTGCGGCCGAAGGCGTCGACGAACGCGGTGCGCATCGTCTCGGTCGACCGGAAGCCGCAGCGCGCCGCGACGCGGGCCAGCGGGACGTCGGTGGTCGCCACCAGCTGCGCCGCCGCCTCGGTGCGGGCGCGCCGGACGTGCTCGGCCGGCGTGCGGTCGAGGTGGGCGCGGAAGAGCCGGGTGAGGTGGCGCTCGCTGACTCCGGCGTACGCGGCGAGGACCGCGGCCCCGAGGTCGTCGGCGAGGTGCCCGGCGATGTGGTCGACGACGCGGCGCACCACGTCGTCGGCGGGGGCCGGGGCCGCGACGTGCAGGCTGACCTGCGCCTGGGTCGCGGGGCGCTGCAGGTAGGTGACGAGGGCGCGCGCGACCCGGCGTGCGAGCGCCGGGCCGTGGTCCTCGGCGACGAACGACAGGGTCAGGTCCAGCGCGCTCGTCACGCCGGCCGAGGTCGCGATGCGGCCGTCGCGGATGAAGATCGGGGCCGGGTCGACGGTGACCTCCGGGTGCGCCCGGGCGAGGTCGGCGGCGAAGCGCCAGTGGGTGGTGGCGCGCCGGCCGTCGAGCAGGCCGGCGGCCGCGAGGACGCTCGCCCCCGTGCACACCGACGCCACCCGCCGCGCGTCACGGGCGAGGCGCCGGACGTGCGCGGTCACCACCGGGTCGCGCGCCGCGGCGTCGCTGCCCAGACCCCCGATCACGACGAGGGTGTCGACCGGCCCGGTGTGGTGCTCGAGCGCGCCGTGGGCCTCGACGCGCAGCCCGGGGCGGCAGGTGATCGCCCGGCCGCCCGGCGTCAGCAGCCGCACGGCGTAGGGCGGGTCGGCGCCGACCTCGGCGGCCACCGAGAGCGTCGTCGTGACGCAGGACAGGTCGAGCAGCTCGGCGTCCTCGTCGCCGACGACGACGGTGTCCACGGACGGGAGCGTAGCGGGCGACGGGTCCGTCCGGACCGGGTGCGCAGGATTCCGGACACGTCCTCGTCGATACCCCCCCAGGGTATTACTGCAGAGGCATCGTCCCCGCCATGAGCACCGACGCCACCCCCACCCGTCCCGGCCGCCTCGCCGCGGTCGCCCGTCGCTGGCCGGTCGCGGTCGGCGTCCTCGCCGCGGCCGCGGTCGTCCTCGCCGGGTCCGCGACCGCCGGCGACATCGCGATGGTGGTCGTCATCGCGGTGTCCTGCTACGTCGCCGCGGCCGCGTTCTCCCGCCCGTGGATGGCCTGGGTCTGGGTCCTCGCGGGCACGGTGCTGGTCGTCGCGGCCCGCCTGCTCGACGTCTCGCCCGTGCTGGTCAACGGCGTCGCCGCGGTGGCGCTGCTGGTCGTCGGGGTGGTGCGCGGCGCCGCCCGGCCGGCGCTCGCCCGGCAGACGGTGGGCCTCGTCGTCTACGGCCTGCTCGTCCTGCTGGCGCTCGCGATCGCCCCGGGCGCCGGGCTGGTCCTCGCGGCCCTGACCCTCATCGGGCACGGCGCCTGGGACCTGTGGCACCTGCGCCGCCACCGCGACCAGGTCTCACCGTCGCTGGCCGAGGCGTGCGTGGCGCTCGACGTGCCCGCCGGACTGGCGGTGCTCGTGCTGGCGTCCGTCGTGTGAGATGGCGGTGGTGACGACGACGCACGCGCTCGTGGACAGCCCCCTCGGGCCGCTGACCCTGCGCGCCGACGACGGCGTGCTGACCGGGCTCTACCTGCCCGAGCACCGCCGCGGTCCGGTGCCCGGGACCCTCGGGGCGCGGGACGACGCGGCCCTGCCCGCGGTGCGAGAGCAGCTCACCGCGTACTTCGCGGGGGAGCGGACGGCGTTCGACGTGCCGCTCGAGCTGCGGGGCACCGCGTTCCAGCAGCGGGTGTGGGCGGCGCTGCGCGCGATCCCGTACGGGCAGACGTGGACCTACGGCGAGCTGGCGGCGCGGATCGGCGCGCCCGCGGCCTCGCGCGCGGTCGGGCTCGCCAACGGCCGCAACCCGGTCAGCATCGTCGTGCCCTGCCACCGCGTGGTCGGGGCGAGCGGGTCGCTCACGGGCTACGCCGGGGGCGTCGAGCGCAAGCGGGCGCTGCTCGACCTCGAGGCGCGCGGGTGATGACGGCCCCTCGCCGGTCAGCGGCCCTCGGTGGACCCGGCCCTCGTGGGCTCGGTCGCGCCCTGCTCGGCCTCGCCGGCCGGGTCGAACCAGGGGTGACCGGCGGACGGTGGCGGGGTGGGGCCGGACGAGGGCGTGGCCGTCGTCGTCGGGGTGTCCGTGGTCGTCGGGGTGTCCGTGGTCGTCGGTGTGTCCGTGGTCGTTTCGGTCTCCGTCGCGGGGAGCGTGTCGGTGACGGCGGCGTCGTCCGCGGCGTCGCCCTCGGCGTCGCGGTCGGCGTCGGCCAGCGCGGCGTCGGCCCCGGGGTCGTCCGGGAGGGGGTCGGCGTCCCCGTCGTCCGGGCCGGTCTCGAAGTCCGGGTCGGCGAGCGGCACGTCGTCGGCTGCGATGGTCGTGGTCGCGCCCGGGGTCGCCTCGTCGTCCGCGACGTCGTCGGCCGGGTCGTCGCCGGCGAGGTCGTGGGCGGCGGGGGCGGGGCCGGGGGCGGGGTCACCGGCCGGGTCGTCCGTCGCCGTGACCGTCGCCGTCACCGGCTCGTCGTCCGTGTCCACGACGTCGTCGCGCGTGTCCCGCGTGTCGCGCGTGTCGGGCGTGTCCGCCACGTCGCCGTGCGCCTCGTCCTCGGTCGCCGCGGCCTCGTCGAGGGACTCGGCCGTCACGGCCGGGGGCTCCTCGCGGTCGAGGTCCGGCGCGTCGGCGTCGCGGTCCTCGGCCTCCGGCCCGTGGGGCGCGGGCCCGACGGCGAAGGTGTCGGTGACCGCCGGCTCCTCCTCGGGCCACGGCTCCCCGGGCCGGACCGGCTCCTCGGTGGCGGCGCTGCCCGCGGCGGCGCCGACCGGCAGCAGCGTGGTGCCCTCCTCGGCGATCACCTGCTCGCCCTGCTCGTCGAGCAGGGCGTGGCGCCCGGTGGGCGTGCGGTCGGCGCTGCGGGCCGGCAGGCGCCGGAACAGCGCGACGAGCAGCAGGGTCCAGGACAGCACCTGGAGCACGATCACGCCGAAGCCCAGGACGCTGGTCAGCGACAGGAAGCTCCCCGGCGCCAGGCCGAACCCGTTGAACGACGCCGCGGCGACCAGGAACGTGCTGGCCAGCACGACGAGCAGCTGCAACAGGAGGCCCGCGATGGCCGGGCCCGAGACCGCCGGCAGCGCGCGCCGGCGCACCACGGCCACCACGAGGCCCACGAGGACCGGGATGCCCACGGGCAGGAAGGCGGCGGCGATGCGGACGCCGGAGTCGAGCATGGCGACGAACCTAACGGAGAGGCCCCGAACGGCGGAGGACCGACCACCCCGTCCTGCCCGGCCCGTCGCGCTGGGTGATCGTCTCTGTCGGCAGCGTCAGGGCAGGACCTGCGGGTCGGTCACGTCGATGTCGGGGAAGCCGAGCTGACGGGCCACCTCGCGGGCGCCGTCGACGTCGATCACCTCGGCCCCGCCCGACCCGGCGCCCAGCCAGCGCAGCGTGTCCGGCTGGGTGCTCGCGTGCCACCGGCCGTCGACGCCGAGCCGGGCCCCGCGCCGCACCCCTCGTCCCCGCAGGTCGTAGCGCAGGAGGACCGGTCCCAGGGTGCCGGTGCGGTCGACCCAGAAGGAGAACCGGGCGGGTCGGGGACGGCCGCCGCCCCGACCGCGCGTGCTCGCGACGGTCATGTCCGCCAGCATGAGCGGCTGTGAGCGCGAGCGCGACCGGCCGAGGGGGCGACGTGACGACGTCGACCGTCGGCCGGACGGCGGACCCGGCGCACGTCCGGGCGGTGCTCGCGGAGGTCGACGCGGTCGGCGGGTTCTTCACGGTGTCGACCCGCGACGCCGAGGCGGCCGACCCCTCGTGGCGCCCGCTGGCCGCGCTGCTCGCGGTGCCGGCCGAGGGGCCCGACCCGCTGGGTCAGCGGCTGGACGAGGTCGCCGACGGGCTGGGCGCCGACCGGCGGGTGGCGGCGTCGCTGCTCGCGCAGTCGGTGGCCTCGCGGTCGGTGTCGGTGCTGCTGGCGT